>SLSQ01000071.1 GCA_007130355.1 Trueperaceae bacterium | reverse complement strand
TCTCGCCCATCTTGTGGATGCGGCCGGCGTAGAACAGGATCCGTTCGGTCAGGGTCGTCTTGCCCGCGTCGATGTGGGCGGCGATCCCGATGTTGCGGGTCCAGCGTAGGTCGGTCTTGACGTCGGTGGCCATGATCGTCTCGTCGGCGACTACCAGCGGTAGTGGGCGTAGGCGCGGTTCGCCTCGGCCATGCGCTCGACGTCCTCCTTCTTCTTGACGGCGCCGCCGCGCCCCTGGGCTGCATCGAGGAGTTCGCCCGCGACGCGTTCGACCGCGGTGCGCTCCGGACGCGAATCGGACGCGGCCACCAGCCACCGCAGGCTGAGCGCCTGCGAGCGCCGGGGGCCGACCTCGACCGGCACCTGGTAGGTCGCGCCGCCGACGCGGCGGCTCTTGACCTCGATCTTCGGGCGCACGTTGTCGAGCGCCTGGCGGAAGACCTTGAGCGGCTCCTGGCCGGAACGCTCCTGCATCAGCCGGCAGGCGCCGTAGAAGATGCGGCTGGCGAGGTTCTTCTTGCCGTCCCGCATCAGCTTGTTCACGAACGCCGTCACCGTGGTGTCGGCGTAGACCAGATCGGGTTCCAGCTTGCGAATTTCTGCGCGTCGTCTACGACCCATGCGTCAGGCTCCCTTACTGCTTCGGCTTCTTGGTGCCGTACTTGCTGCGGCCCTGGTTGCGCTGGACGTAGCGGCCGACGCCGACGCCCTGGGCGTCGAGCGCCCCGCGCACGATGTGGTAGCGCACCCCCGGCAGGTCCTTGACGCGCCCACCACGGATGAGGACCACGGAGTGCTCCTGCAGGTTGTGCTTCTCGCCGGGAATGTACGCCGTGACCTCGTAACCGCTGCTCAGACGGACGCGGGCGATCTTGCGGAGCGCCGAGTTCGGCTTCTTCGGGGTCTGGGTCTTCACGGCGGTGCACACGCCGCGGCGCTGGGGGCTGCCCTTGAGTGCGGGCGTCTTGTTCTTCTTGCTCAGAGTCTTGCGACCCTTACGGAGCAGCTGGTTGACGGTCGGCAGCGTGATCACTCCTCGCTCGTGGCGTCGCCGTCGTCTGAGTCGACGTTCGGCGCGGGACGTTTCGGGCCGCTCGGTCGCGGGCCGCGCATCGGGTGGACGGTGCGTACGTTCGGCCCGCGCGCGCCGCAGCGGCGCATACGACAGACCAGCCCCCAGACCCGTCGTTGCGAGCCAGGGGGACGCAAACCGGTGCAGTATAGCCGGTCGCGACGGGCCGCCGCAAGTCCCTGTGGACCGAACTCAGACCAGCCAGAGCGCCTCGTACGGCGCGAGCCGCAGCGAGCCCGCCCGAAGGTCGGGCCGGTCGCCGCCGATCCGGTCGACCGGGTCCTCGATCCCCGCCTCGCTCAGGAACGCGTCCGCGACCGTCTGCGGCGTCTCGGTCATGTTGAAGACGGCCGCCAGGTCGCCGAGCGGGCTCGGGCGGACGAAGGCGAACAGGCGGGCGTGGCCGAGGTCGAGGACCTCCGCCCCGTTCGCGGCGTGCAGCTGCGGGGTGGTCCGGCGGGCGCGGATCAGGCGCCGCAGGCCGGCGAAGAGACGCCCCTCGACCGTCGCCGGATCGTGGCGGGCCGCGACCCGGTCCCACGGCATGCGGGGACGGTGCATCCAGCGGTTGTCGCCCCGCGTGGCGGGGTCCTCGTGCCAGGCGTCGTCGTTGGGGAGCCCGATCTCGTCCCCCATGTAGAGGAGCGGCACGCCGCCGAACGCCAGGATGATCGCGTGGCCGACGAGGATCCGTGCGATCGCCAGCTCGATCCCCGGCCCGTCGTCCGCCTCCCGCGCCGCCTGCAGACCGGCGAGCGCCGCCAACGAGCCGCTGATCCGCCGGTCGCCGGTGCGCTCGTTGTGGCCGAAGACGGCCCCGCGGGCGTGGCTGCCGTCGAAGGTGCCGGCGTAGTAGTCGCTCAGGAAGGCGCGGTGGGCGGCGCCGTGCAGGCCGACCGCGGCCGCGTCGTCGTCGGCGACCGCCCAGCCGATGTCGTCGTGGCAGCGCAGGTAGGTCGCCCAGGCGATCGACGAAGGCGTCCGCGGGAACTCGCGCAGCGCGTGCGTCATCAGCCGCGTGTCGCGCGAGGCGAGGGCCGACCAGGTCTGGACCATCAGGCTGTTGTGGTAGGCGATGTTCGCGACCTTGCCGTAGCGCCGCCCGACCCCGAAGTAGTGGACCAGGTCGTCCGGGCCGACGATCGCCTCCGCCTTGTGCGCCACCGCCGGGGTGGCGATCTTGCTGCACGCCCGCAACGCCTGCAGCAGGTCGTGCACCTCCGGCTGGTTCTGGCAGTCGGTGCCCATGCGCTTCCAGAGGAACGCCACCGCGTCGAGCCGGAACACCTCGACGCCCAGGTTCGCCAGGTCGAGCATGACCTCCACGATCTCGGCGAACACCGCCGGGTTCGACCAGTTCAGGTCCCACTGGTAGTCGTGGAAGGTGGTCCAGATCCAGCGGCCCAGGTCGGGCAGCCACCGGAAGTTGCCGGGCGCGAGGTCGGGGAACACCTCGGGCAGGGTCGCTTCGAAGGCGTCCGGCACGGTCCGGTCCGGGTACAGGTAGAAGTACCGCTGGTAGCGCTCGTCGCCGGCCAAGGCGCGCAGCGCCCACGGGTGCTGGTCGGAGCAGTGGTTCAGCACCAGGTCGACGCAGAGCGAGGTCCCCTCCGCCCGGAGCGCGTCGCAGACGGCGCGCAGGTCGTCCCGGTCGCCGAGGCGCGGATCGACCTCGCGGTAGTCGCGCACGGCGTAGCCGCCGTCGTTCTCGCCGTCGCGCGGCCACAGCACGCTCATCAGGTGCAGGTAGGTGACGTTCAGCTCGCGCAGGTAGTCGCTCCGGTCGATCACGCCGCGCAGCGTCCCGGCGAAGCGATCGGCGTAGGCGACGTACCCGACGGTGTTCGGGCGCTGGAACCAGTCGGGGCTCAGGTCCCGCTCGAGGTCGAGGACCTTGAGCGGCTCGGGGCGCTCCCGATGCCCGCGCGCCAGCGCCCGCACCAGCTCCGCCAGGAAGGTGCCGAAGTCGTCGCGCTCGCCGTACACCGGCTCGAGCCCGTCGACGAGGTTCTGGAACCACCGTTCCAGACGAACCTCGAAGAGGACGCGGTCCCGGTGCGGAAGGGCCACCAGCTCCTCGCGCCCGGCCTCGATGCAGCCGGGCAGGAGCTCGGCCGCGCGCCCGGACAGGTCGTGGGGGCGCCGGTCGCTCATCGGTCGGTCGTGAGCAGGTCGCGCGCCCGCAGCGCGCGGGCGCGCACGTCGTCCGGTCCCTCCCCCGCGTTCAGGGCGACGGCGGTCAGGTGCCCCATCTTCCGGCCGGGGCGGGCCTCGGCCTTGCCGTAGAGGTGGAGGGTCACGCCCGCTTCGTCGAGCGCACCCGCCCAGCGCGGCTCGCCGCCGACCCAGAGATCGCCGAGCAGGTTCGCCATCGCCGCCGGTCGGACGACCGACGGATCGCCGAGCGGCAGGCCGGCGACGGCCCGGACCTGCTGCTCGAACTGGGAGACGACGCCCGCTTCGATCGTGAGGTGCCCCGAGTTGTGCGGCCTCGGAGCGATCTCGTTGACGAGGAGCCGACCGTCCTCGGCCAGGAAGAACTCGACGCAGGCGACCCCCACCAGCTCGAGGGCCCGCACGATCTCCTCGGCCAGCGCGTGCGCCCGCGCCTCGGTCGCGGGGTCGAGCCCCGACGGCGCCACGCTGTGGTCGAGGATCCCGCCCTGGTGCACGTTGCGGACGGTCGGGCCGGTGCGCACGCGGTCGTACGGATCGCGCGCGACGAGGACCGAGATCTCGGCGTGCAGCGCGACGCGCGCCTCGAGCACGGCGGACACGCCGCCGAGGGCGGCCCAGGCGGGGGCCGCATCGTCGGGCGCGTCGACGGCGGCCTGACCCTTGCCGTCGTAGCCGTAGCCGGCCGTCTTCAGGATCGCCGGGGTCCCGACGCGGCGCACGGCGTCGTCCAACGCGGTCGCGTCGTCCGCTCGGGCCCATTCGGTGGTCGGAAGGCCCTGTTCGGCCAGGAACCGCTTCTCGCGGATCCGGTGGCGGCAGACGGCGAGGGCGTGCGGACCGGGACGCACCGGTGCGTCGACCGCGATCCGTTCGAGCGCTTCGGGCGGGACGTTCTCGAACTCGAGGGTGACGGCGTCGCAGCGGCGGGCGAAGCGCGCGAGCGCCCGTTCGTCGCCCCAGTCGGCCGCGACCGCCCGTTCGGCGTGCGCACGCGCCGGACCGCCCTCGGCGTCCGGGGCGAACAGGTGCACGCGGTAGCCCATCCGCACGGCGGCGGCACCGAACATGCGGCCCAGCTGACCGGCGCCGAGGACGCCCAGGGTGCCGCCGGGCAGGATCGGAGCGACGGGGCTCCTCACGGCCGGTACGCCGGGGTGGGAAGGGCGGCGCCTTCGGACGCTTCGGCCTGGCGCTCGGCGTGCTCGCGGAGCCGGGCGGCCAGCTCGGGCCGCTCGAGCGCCAGGATCCGGATCGCGAGCAGGGCGGCGTTGGCGGCGCCGGCCTCGCCGATCGCGAGCGTGCCGACCGGTACCCCCTTCGGCATCTGCACGATCGAGAGCAGCGAGTCGGTGCCGGAGAGCGCCCGGCTGCGGACCGGCACGCCCAGGACCGGCAGACGCGTCCACGCCGCCAGCATGCCGGGAAGGTGCGCCGCGCCGCCGGCGCCGGCGATCAGCACCCGCAGCCCCTCGCCTTCGGCGTCGCGCGCCACCGCCCGGAGCCGGTCGGGCGTCCGGTGCGCCGACACCACGCGGCAGACGCGGGGCACGTCGAACTCGGCGAGGATCCGGTCGGCGGCCTCGAGCGTGGGCCAGTCGCTGGCGCTGCCCATCAGGATCGCGACCAGGGGAACGCGATCCGGCTCGGGCGCCTCGGACGATCGGGGTGCGTGCGCGTCGGTCATGCGGACTCCTGTCGCGGGTCGGGGCGGGGCGTACGGCGGTGCGGGGATCGTTCGCGCGGGGCGGCCGCCTTGGCGAGCCGGTCGTGCACCGCGCGCCAGGCGGGGCCGTCGGGCGGCCGTTCGACCAGCAGCAGCGGCGGAGCGGTCGCGTCCAGGGCCCGCAGGGCGTGGTAGAGCGCCCGCCCGTAGCCGTCCGGATCGAGGGGCGCGCGCCGGAAGGCGCCCGCGTGCCCGGCGGGCCGCTCGCCCCCGCGGAGCAGCAGCGCGGCGTCCGGCCGCTCCGCGACCCACCGTGCCAGGCTCGCGGTCGGCACCAGCACCACGGTCACCTCGGGCGCGTAGTGGCTGGCGAGGGTCCCGGGCGCGGCGACCCCCGGGTCGGCGTCGGAGGGGTCCGCTCGGCCCGTGCCCCCTTCGGCGACCGGCTCTCCGAGCGCCTCGGCCAGGTCGTGGGCCGAGATCGCGCCGGGCCGCAGCACCACCGGACGCGGTCCCGACAGGTCCACGATCGTCGACTCGAGCCCGACCGGGCACGGCCCGCCGTCGAGGATCCAGAGGTCGGCGTCCGGGAACTCGGCGACGACGTGTTCGGCGCGCGTCGGGCTGATCCGGCCGAACCGGTTCGCGCTCGGGGCGGCCAGCGCCTCCCCCGTCGCCTCGAGCACCGCGCGGGCGAGCGGGTGTCCGGGCACGCGGACCGCGATCGTCGGGTGGCCGCCGGCCACCGCGTCGGGAACGCCGGCGGCGCGCGGCCGGATCAGCGTCAGGGGACCGGGCCAGAACCGCTCCGCGAGCCGGCGCAGGCGCGGATCGTCGCCGGCGGTCCAAGCGCCCGCCGCGTCGGCGTCGGGCAGGTGCACGATCAGCGGGTGGTCGGCCGGTCGTCCCTTGAGGACGAAGAGGCGACGCACGGCGGCCGGATCGGCGGCGCGGACGGCGAGTCCGTAGACCGTCTCGGTCGGGATCGCGACCGGCCGGCCGGAACGCAACCGCTCGGCGGCACGCCGCACGCCGTCGCCGTCCGGCCGCAGCACGGTCGGTGCGGACGCGTCGGCGGCCGGACGTTCGGGGTGGGGACTCGGGTCTGCACGCATCGGGTCGGGTCCTTCGTTCGGGGTCCTTCGTTCGGGGTCGTGCGCGTCGGGGTCGTGCGCGTCGGGGCTCGCGGAGGTAGCCGCGTCGGGACGACGGATCGTCGGTGACGAGCGATCGTCGGGCGTCGGGCCCGACCCGCGCGACGGCCGTCCGGGGCCGCGGCGCGGTGCGATACGATACCCGCATGTTCGGTCTGTTCCGTCGCCAGGATCCGTGCTTCCGCGACGAGGGCTCGGCCCTGTTGACGCGGGTACGTACCGCGCGGCACGGCGAGGTGATCCGGGTGCGGCTGTCGAAGTCCAGCGAGATGAGTCAGGTTCCGGGCGGCTACTTCGTACGCAAGACGCTGGTCGGCCCGGAGTCGTTCGACACGGCGGTGCTCGAGGTGACGACGAACCGGGGCCACAAGGTGACGCGCGCGACGGTCGACGGCGGGGAGCTCGTTCCGGCGGACGCCTGGGAGTGATCCCTGGCGCGGGCCCCTCGGCCCGCGCCGACGGCCTCGGGCCCGCGCGGACGGTCGCCCGAGGCGTCGTCTCCGCCCCCGAGCCTGGTACCATCGGCGAAGACCTATGGAATCGAACGCGATCCTCACCGTTTCGACCGCCGGCTCGGCCGGTGCCGACGCCATCGTGGGGCCTGCGCCGGTCCTCGAGCTGATCTTCGCCTCGCACTACCTGGCCCGCAACCGTCGGAGCCGCGAAGAGGCGCTCCCGTGGGCCGAACGCCTGCGCGCCGAGGCCCCGGAGCTGTACGCGAACGTCCTGGCCCTGTACGACCTGGCCCGTGGCGGGTTCGGTCCCGGCCACGCCCTGTTCCCGATGGCGATCGACTTCGGCTACGCCTGGGACGAGGATCCGAAGCGCTTCCTCGACGACCTCCCGACCCTCGAGGCGCGCCTGCGCCAGGAGATCGGCAAGGCTCCCGCGGGGCCGGACGATCCGCTCGGCCCGCGGGACGCCTGGGTGCTCGACCCGCCCGATCCGGCATGGACCGGCGACGCGCAGGCGGCGCTCCGGGCGCTCTGGGCCCGCCTCGGTCCGGTCTGGGCGCGGCAGGGACGCGGCGAGGCCGAGGCGGCGGCGCAAGCGGTTCGCGCCGGGCTCGAGGAGCACGGCGACGTGCTGCGGGCGCTTCCCGCGCACCACTTCGCGCAGTTCGAGAACGTGGCGGAGAAGCTGCGTGCCGCGGCCGACCGCGAGCGCCTCTGGCTGGTGCCGCTCGCCCTCGCCGCCGGCGGCGGGTTCCACCTCGAGACCGACGGCGCGACCGCCGTCGGGTTCGGCCTTCGCTCCGAGCACGCCTACGCCCGCACCGAGCGGCAGGTCGCCGAGGCGGCCGCCTTCGCCCGCGCGGTGGCCGACCCCACCCGGCTGCACCTGCTCACGATGGTGATCCGCTATCCGGAAGGGGCGATGACGGTCGGCGACCTGGCGCGTCAGCTCGGCGTGCGCCAGCCGACCGTGTCGGGGCACCTGAAGCTGCTGCGCGAGGCGGGGCTGATCACGACCGAGCGCAGGGGCAACCGCACCCTCCCGCGCGTGGAACGCGGAGCGCTGCGGGCGGCGGTCGACCTGCTGGACGAGGTCCTCGATCGCCCGATCGCCGACCCCTGAACCATCGGTCGTTGCCTATTGACAATATCGGCCCTGGCCGTCTATGCTCATCTCCATAGGAGGTTCCCTATGTTGATGGGAAGCGATCTTCAGTTCCGCGCCGCCGTTCGCGACCACCACGACGCCCTGCACGCCGCGAACCGAGCAGCGCCACGTTCGCTTCGGGCGCAGGAGCACGACCCGCTTCGCGGCACGAACCGCGGCACCGGCGCCACGAACGTGGGCACGCCCCGCCACGGCACGCGCCAACCGGCGCACGCCTGACACTCCGCGGCCCGGAGGGCCCACGGTCCTCCGGGCCGCCGCTACTGCGCGCTCGTCAGGTCCGGCCGCAGCACCGTCGCCCCTCGGAGATAGACGTGCCGCATCTCCCGCTGGCCTCGCTCGGTGTTCACCTGCAGCATCACCCGCACCACGCGCGGCAAACGTCCCGGTACCGGGATCTCCTGGTTGCAGATGAGGGGTACCGCGTCCATGCCGAGCTCGCGCGCCGCCTCGGCCGGGAAGGCCGAGACCAGGTCGGGCGTGGTCGTGAAGAAGATCGACGCGATCGGCTCGAACTCCTCGATCCGGTTCTCCCGGAGCATCGCCTCGAGCAGTTCGCGGGTCGCCTCGAGCACGAGCGGCGCCTCGTCGCGCTCGACCGTCGTCGCACCCCGCACCCCACGCAGGTACCGCTCCCCCGGACGCTGACGCGCCCCCGTCCCGTCGCCGACCGATCCGCGTTCCATGCGCGGAAGGGTAGCACGCCCCCCGACCCCGGCACCGGCGGTGGGGACGGTAGCGTGCCGACGTGGCCCGACCGATCTTCTTCCTGAGCGACTACGGAACCTCGGATCCGTACCTCGGCGTGGTGCGCGCGGTCCTGGCCCGACTCGCCCCCGAGTCGCCGGTGCACGACCTCGGGCACGCGCTGCCGGCGTTCGACGGCGAGGCGGCCCGACTGCACCTCGCGGAGACCGCGCCGTGGCTTCCGGACGGTGCGGTCGTCCTCGTGGCGGTCGACCCGGGCGGTGCCCGCCGGCCCCTCGCCCTCCGCGCCGAAGCGCCCGACGGCCGCACCGTCCACGGCGTCGGTCCCGAGGGAGCGCCGTTCGCCTCCTGGCTCGCACCGGCCCGACCGCCGTACGGCTGCGACCTCCGCGTCGCCGAGGCGGCGATCGTCGAACGGTCGCGCGATCCCGAACTCCCGGCCGGACCCGGGCTCGGCTTCGACGGGCGCGACCGCTTCGCCCCCGCCGCCGCCCGTCTCGCGCGGGGCGAGCCGCTCGCGGTCGTGGGCCGTCCCGTGGATCCGAGCGGGCTCGCCGCACCCGAGCCCCCGCCGCTCCTCCGGGACGGCGCCGACGTGATCGGCCGCATCGTGCGCGTCGACCGGTTCGGGAACCTGATCAGCGACCTGCCGGCGCGCGACGCCCCGCCGCCCCCGTGGCGCGCCGAGCTGGCGGGCGTTCGGCTGGACGGACCGGTGGCTCTCTTCTCCGACGTCGCCCCGGGGACTCCGGCCCTCTACGCCGGTTCGTCCGGCACGATCGAGGTCGCCGTGCGCGAGGGGAACGCGGCCGTCCGGTTCGGCGTGGGCCGCGGCGCGAAGCTCCGCGTCGGTCCCGGCTCGCCGGGGCCCGCGCGATCCTGACCGACCGTGCCCGCCGCGCCGTCCTCGCCGCGCGCGTCCAGCGCCGCGTCCGGAAGCTCGGCCGCCGCCCGCGCGAGCAGTTCCGGACCGGCGCCCGG
>SLSQ01000011.1 GCA_007130355.1 Trueperaceae bacterium | reverse complement strand
GCGGTGGTACCGGAGCCGCCCAGGTCGGGGGTGCGGACGGCGGGGTCGGCGAGGGTGGCCTCGACGGCGGCGTGGATCGTGGCCGACGCGGCTTCGAGGGCGGGGTCGTCGTGCCGACCGCCGAGCCACGACAGCAGCATCGCGCCGGAGAGGATCTCGGCGACCGGGTTGGCGATCCCTTTGCCGGCGATGTCGGGCGCCGAGCCGTGGGTCGCCTGCGCCATGGCGTGATCATCGCCGACGTTCAGGCCGGGCGCCAGGCCCAGGCCGCCGACCAGGCCGGCGGTGAGGTCGCTGAGCACGTCGCCGAACAGGTTCGTGGTGACCAGCACGTCGAACCGGGCCGGGTCCTTCAGCACGTGCAGCGCGAAGGCGTCGGCGTGCACGTCGTCGAACGCGACGGCCGGGTGGTCCTCCGCGACGGCGCGGCAGGCGTCCAGGAACAGCCCGTCGCCACGCCGCAGCACGTTCGCCTTGTGCAGCGCGGTGACGCGGGGCGCCCGGCCGCTGCGGGCGGCGCGCCGTTCGGCCAGCTCGAACGCGACCCGCGCGACGCGTAGCGACGCCTTGCGCGTGACCACGCGCAGGCTGATCGCGACGTCCTCGGTGATCACCATCTCGCTGCTGCCGCTGAGCACGTTGCGGTCGGCGTAGAACCCCTCGGTGTTCTCGCGCACGATCACCAGGTCGACGTCATCGCGCAGCGCGTCGACCCCGGGGTACGAGCGGGCCGGACGCACGTTGCCGCCCAGCTCGAACCGCTTGCGCAGCGTGCCGCTCGGGTTCGGCATGGTGCCGCTGTGCACGTCGTAGAGGTGGTGCGTGACGGGCCCGAGCAGCCACGCCTCGCGCCCGGGTAGGGCGTCGAGCGTCTCCTGAGGCAGGGTGCTGCCGTGGGCCTCGTAGGCGCGCAGGCCGACCGGCAGGTCGCGGAAGGCGAGCGCGACGCCGTGCCGTTCGGCGGCGGCGGCCAGCACCCGGGTGGTGGCGCCGACCACTTCGGGACCGATGCCGTCCCCCTCGAGGACCAGGATCTCGTGGACGGTGGGGTGGTCGACGGTGGGGTGGTCGACGGTGGCGGCCGCGGCGGCGCTCATACGACCGACTCTCCCCCGTCGACGAAGACCGCCTGGCCGGTCATGTGGGCGGCGGCGTCGGAGGCGAGGAAGAGGGTCGGACCGACGTGGTCGTCCGGCGTGGCGAGGCGGCCGCGCGGGACGCCCATCCGGTAGACGCTGGTGTCGCCGGCGACGCGGTAGTCCATGTCGGCGCGACCGTCGCCGCTGGTCGACTCCTCGAGCAGCGGGGTGACGGTTCCGCCGGGGCAGAGGGCGTTCACGGTCACGCCGCTCTTCGCCAGTTCGAGGGCGAGGACCTTGGTCAGTTGCACCACGCCCGCCTTGGCGACGCAGTAGGCGGCCATGTTCAGGCGCGGGATCTTGCTGGTGATCGAGGAGACGTTGATGATCCGGCCGCTGCCGGCCGGCTGCAGGATGCGGGCGGCGGCGCGGCTGCAGAGGAACACGCCGAACAGGTCCACGTCGATCACGCGGTTCCATTCGGCGACGTCGAGCTCGGTGACGGGGATCTTGCGGCTGACGACGCCGGCGCAGTTGACGACCACGTCGAGGCGTCCGTGCCGGTCGGCGACGCCGGCGAAGGTGCGGTCGACCTGCGCCTCGTCGGTCACGTCCAGCGGGACGGCCTCGATGCCGGCGGGCGCGAGTTCGGCGAGGGCCGCCTCGTTCAAATCGGCGGCGACGGTGGTCGCGCCGGCGGCGGCGAACCCTTCGGCGATGGCGCGGCCGATGCCGCTGGCGCCGCCGGTGATCAGCGCCACGCGACCACGGAAGTCGGGGTGGGCCGCACGTTCGGGGGACGTCATGGGGGTCTCCGTTCAGGCGTTCAGGACCGGGGGCGCGAAGACGCGCCCCCGGAGTCGGTGGGGTCGTTTGCGGGACGCGGTGGGCGCGTCCCGGTGGGGGCGGCCGAGGGGCGGACGCGCCCGGACGCCGTCCGGAACCCGCCCGCCTCCCGGCGTACGGTCAGTGCGCGTCGCCGATCTCGGCCAGGCGCTGCATCACCTCGGGCCCGACCAGCGGGTCGCCCAGTTCGCTCCAGACGGGGCGGACCGCTTCGACCCAGCGGACGCGCTCCTCGTCGCTGAGGTCGTGGATGACGGCGCCCTGCTCGGTCATGTAGGCGCGGGCGTCCTCGTTCGCTTGGATCGTTTCGGCCCAGTTCGCCTCGGTGACCTCGGCGACGATCGCCTCGAGCTCGGTGCGGACGTCCGGATCGAGGCCGTCCCACCACATCTTGTTGACCGACACGATGTAGAAGTCCCAGATGTGCTCGGTCATGGTGATCTGGTCGGCCAGTTCGTACATGCCGCTGCTGACCCAGGCGTGCGGGACCGGCTCGACGGCGTCGATGATGCCCTGCTGCAGCGCGGTCGGGACCTCGCCCCAGGCGATGGTGGTCACGTTCGCGCCGAGCGCTTCGAAGGTGCGGACGTAGTTGTCGCCCGGCGGGACGCGGATGCGGACGCCTTGGATGTCCTCGAGGCTGAGGATCGGCTCGCCGCTGGTGCCGACGTCGCGCGGGCCGTTCAGCCAGGCGGCGACCGGCTGCAGGTTCGCCTGCTCCATCTCCTCGAGCAGCACCTGCCCGATGGCGGGGTCGTCGAGCGCGGCCTGGATCGCTTCGGGGCTGCGCAGCAGGTACGGCAGCACCAGCACGTTCAGCTTCGGGAAGTCGCCGGTGTAGACGCCGACGGTGGGCGAGATGAAGTGGATCGCCTGCAGCTGCAGCGCCGAGATCTGGTCGGTCTGGCTGTAGAGCGTGCCGCCGTGGTGCGTGGTGACGGCGAACTCGTCGCCGAGGCGTTCCTCGATCAGCTCTTCGAGCAGATCGAAGGCGCGACCCTTGATCGAGTTCTGCTCGATGTCGTTGTTCAGGACGATGTTCGATTGGGCGAGGGCGGTACCGGCCAGGAGCGCGCCGGCGGCCACCAGGGCCACGATCGGTCGGATGAGCGTGTTCATCGCGAGGTCCTCTCGGAAAGAAGGAAAGGGGGGCGGAGGGTTTCGGGGCGGACGGGGTCGGGGTCCCGGGGTACGCGGTCGCGAGCGGGCCGCGACACGGTGCGGGCGGTGCGGATCAGGTCATGGCGGGCCCCCTCCTCCCATGCGGATCACCCGAGCAGGCTCGGGAGCCAGGTCGACAGGAACGGAAGGCTGGTCACCAGGATCAGGACCAGCAGGTCGACGAGCATCCACGGCAGCGTCGCCTGCAGGGTCTTGAGGATCGGCATGTCGCTGATCATGCTGGCTACGAACAGGTTCAGCCCCACCGGAGGGGTGGTCATGCCCAGCTCGATGTTGACGGCGATCATGATCCCGAAGTGGATCGGGTCGATCCCCAGGGTCATGGCGGCGGGGAAGAGGACCGGCACGAAGATCAGGATGATCGGGATGCCCTGCATCATCTGGCCGGCCAGGATGATGATGATGTTCACGACGATGAGGAACATCCAGACCGGAACGTCGGCCGAACCGACCCAGCGCGCCACGGTCTGCGGCACGCCCAGGTTCGTGAGCAGGAAGCCGAAGATGAACGCGTTGGTGATGATCCAGACGACCATCCCGATGCGGGGCGTGACGTCCAGGAACGTCTGGATCAGGTTCTTGACGCGGAACTCGCGGTAGATGAACACGCCGACCACCAGCGCCAGGACGCTCGCGACGATCGCCGCTTCGGTGGGGGTGAAGATGGCGCCGCCGCGGTGGCTGAACGGTCCGAACTCGAAACGGGGCAGGCCGTAGATGCCGATCAGGATCGCGGCCGGGATCGAGAGGGCCGGCAGCGCCTTGACGAACGCCGACCAGCGTTCGCGGGGGGTGGCCTTGGTGGTGCCGCGGTAGCCGCGCCGGCGGGAGACGACGTAGCCGGCCAGCATCATCAGGCCCCCGAAGATCAGGCCGGGGATCACGCCGCCCAGGAACAGGCGCGGCACGCTGGTGCCGGTGACCAGCCCGAAGATGATCAGCGGGATGCTGGGCGGGAGCAGGATGCCGACGCCGCCGGCGGTGGCGATGGTGCCGACGGCGTACTCGCGGCTGTAGCCGTGCCGGACCAGGGCCGGGATCATGATCGCGCCGACGGCGGCGACGGTGGCCGGCCCGCTGCCGCTGATCGTGGCGAACAGCATGCAGGTGAGCATGGCGGTGAGGCCCAACCCGCCGTGCCGGTGCCCGACCAGGGCGTTGGCGAAATCGATCAGCCGTTGGGTCACGCCGCCGGTCTGCATCAGCGCGGCGGCCAGGAAGAAGAACGGCACCGCCATCAACGGGAAGCTGTCGAGGTTCGTGAAGATCTGCTGCCCGAGCAGGGTGAACGGAATCGGGTGGAACCAGAGGAAGGTCGTGACCGAGGCGAGACCGAGCGCGACCGCGATCGGCACGCCGATGACGGCCATGAACAGGAACGAGCCGAACAGCCAGGCGACGTCCATCAGCGCTCGCCCCCGTTCCGGTCGGCGTCGCGCCGGGCTCGGTCCGTGCCGGTGCCCGGGGCCGCGTCCGTCGTACCGTCGGCGCCCTCGACCTCGTCCAGCGAGCCGGCGCCCTCCTCGGCCAGCAGCGCGTCGCGCGCCTCGACCTGCTCCTCGACGAACTCCTCGGAGACCTCTTCGGCCATGCCGGCGGTCAGGGTGGCGCTCGGGTCGCGGGCGATACGGACGAACTCGATCAGGTACCGCAGCGTGTACACGCCCAGGAAGGTGGGGACGATCAGGAACACCTGCCAGGTCGGGATCTGAACCCGGAGCGAGCGGGAGCCGACGCCGTGCATGAACTGCACGTACTGCAGGCCGAAGATCAGCATCATCACGCAGAAGACGATGCAGATCGTCACCACGACCAGGTTGAGGGCCTGCCGTGGGCGGCGGGGGAGGGCGTCGGCGAGGATCCCGACGCGGGCGTGGATGCGGTCGCGGATCGCGCGGCTGCCGCCGAACAGGGCCGCCCACACGGTCAGCAGCACGATCCAACCCTCCATCCACTGGTACCCGCTCGAGAACACGTAGCGCAGCACCACCTGGTAGAAGCCGAGGCCGAGGGCGGCGACGAAGCAACCGATCATCACCACGTTCTCGACCGCATCGAGCGTCTTGAGCGCGAACCTGCCCACGGCCCCCTCCCTTCCCTACGCCTTGGCGAACAGCGGCCGGTTCCGCTGCAGCAGGAGGACGTCGGAGTCGAGGAAGTCGACGTAGTGGATCACGATCGCCTCCATCGTCTGCGGCTTGGTGGCGCTCAGGTGCGTGTGGCACACCAGGATGTGGAGCACCTCGGGCGGCAGTCCGTGCTCGGCGGCCATCCCGGCGGCCAGCACGCCGTGCTGTACCAGCCGGCCGCTGCGGCTGGGGCGCGGTCCGTCCGGACCCGGCTCGTACTCGACCAGCTTGCTGACGTCGTGCAGCAGCGCGCCGGTGCGGAGCACGTCGAGGTCGATCTCGGCTCCGTGGGCGTCGCGCACGATCGCGGCGGTCGCCAGCGCTTGCGCCAGCACGCTGCGGGTGTGCGTCACGTTGGACGAGTCGTGCACGTCCTTGGCGCTCTTGGGGCAGTCGGCCGGATCGGCCCACGCGCCCGCCGCCCACATCCGGTCCCAGATGCGCACGGTCGCCTCGCGCCAGGCGGGGTTCTCGATCGCGTCGATCTCGGGCAGCAGCTCGCGGATGCGGGCGGCGCGCGCCGGATCGAGCGGCGCGGTGCGCGGGTCGGCGTGCGGACCGTCGCGCTCGCTGCGGTCGGCCGCGCTCACGAGAGGTCCTCCACCGTCTCCTCTTCGAGGCGGTACAACTCCTCGAGGCCGACGACCTCCTCGAGGTGGTCGCGGAGCGGGATCAGCTGGTCCTGCGGCACGTCGATCTCGCCGTGCTCGTGCAGGTGCGCGAACATCGCCTCGAGCGCGCGGGTGACGGTGAGGATCGCGCCCTGCGCGTCGAGGGCGATCGCCCAGCCGGCCTCGTCGAGCTGGGCGCGGGTGAGGACCGGCCGGCCGAAGCGGCCGCCCTGGCTGTTCGTGTACACCAGCGGCACGCCGGCGTCGCGCGGCGCCGAGGCCGCCTCGCGGGCGTCGTTCGGGAAGGTCATCGCCAGGTCGGCGCCGGCCTCGACGTACGCCTTGGCGCGGCGGATCCCCTCCTCGTAGCCGTGGGTCCGCATCGCGTCGGTGCGGGCGATGATCACGGTGTCCGGGTCGCGGCGGGCGGCCGCGGCGGCGCGGATCTTGGGCAGCATCCGCTCGACGTCGATGACCGCCTCGACCCCGCGGTGGTAGTGGGCGCGCTTCGGGAAGTGCTGATCCTCGATGTGGACGGCGGCCGCGCCGGCGCGTTCGACCTCCTGCACGGTGTGGCGCACGTGCATCGCTTCGCCGTAGCCGGCGCCGCCGTCGACGATCAGCGGCGCGTCGACGTAGCGGGTGATGCGCCGGATGGTGGCGGCGAGCTCTTGGACGTCGATGAGCGGCTCGGTACAGAGCAGGTGCGCCCCGAGCGTGTAGCCGCCGAGCGCGATCGCGTCGAAGCCGGCGCGTTGCGCCAGGCGGGCGGTCAGCGGGTCGGGCACCGACGGCGCGATGAGCGCGCCGGGGCGCGCCAGGCGGGCGCGCAGCGCCGCGGCGGGGGTGGGGGCGGCGTTCGGAGTCGGGTTCGGCGCGGTGGTCATGCGGTCACCTCGTTCGGGAGGGGCAGGTCGGGCGGGATCTCGACGGGCAGGTCGACGAGCGGCGCGAACTGCTGGCCGCCGAACACGTCGCCGTCGTCCAGTGCGCCGCTCGGGACCGGGCGCGGGAGGCTGACCTTGAGCGCCAGGGCGGTCGGGACGACGTAGGTGCGGACCTCCTCGGCGGCGACGCCGAAGCGGGGGGCGAGCGCCGCGGCGTTCAGCACGTCGGCGTCGGCGACGGCGCGGAAGGTGGCGGGGTCGTCGAAGAGCACGTCGATCGTGAGCACGAA
Organism: Trueperaceae bacterium; assembly: GCA_007130355.1. Taxonomy (GTDB): domain Bacteria; phylum Deinococcota; class Deinococci; order Deinococcales; family Trueperaceae; genus SLSQ01. The sequence continues at coordinate 2,358 of SLSQ01000011.1, read as the reverse complement.
CGGCCCGGCGTTCTTGCTGCGGATCAGCTTCGCGAGACGGCCCAGGGGCACGGTGCGGCGTTCGTTCGCGGGAGCGTCCGGCGCTGGGGCGGAGGGGCCGGGGCGCGTCACGGCGCCACCCGCTCGAGGTGGGTCTTGAACGGCGCGAGCGGATCGTCGAGCCGCCAGACGTGGTTCATCGCGAACTCGTAGGCGGGGCCCAGGTCGATCACGGCGGGCGAGTGCGGGTGCGCCAGCACGGTGATGAGGCCGTGCCACTCGGGGATCGGGTGGTGCAGCGCGATGTGGCGCACGTCGTCGGCCATGCCGTGGGCGGTGGTCGCGTCGTCGGCGGTCACCTCGAAGGCGAGCGCCACCTCGTGCGCCGGGGCGGTGGTCGGTTCGCGGTCGCCGAGTACGCCGTCGCGGCCGTAGCGGCGGATCACCAGCCGGTACGGCCGACCGGGGAACGACCCCTCGATACGGGCTTCGGCGGTGGCGCGCACCTCGCCCAGCCAATCGTCGAGGCGGGCCAGGACGTACGGGTCGCGGACGGCGCCGAGCACCAGGCTGCGGTAGCCGGCGATGCGGGCGGCTTCGAGCTTGACGGTGTAGGCGTCGGCCGGATCGAAGGCGGTGCCGGTGACGCGGACGCTGCGGGGGTCGCGGGCCTCGTAGCGGGCGCCGGTCAGGTCGACCACGCCGTTCGGTTCGGTGAGGCGGTACGGGTCGGCATTCTCGTAGAGCGAGTGGGCGGCGACGCTCAGCGGGGTGCAGCGGTAGTCGGGGTTCGGCGGGGTGACGGTGAAGGCGTCCCGCTCGAGCGCGGCGAACATGCCGTCGGGCACGGTGCGGTGGGTGACGGCGGCGGCACCGCACTCGAGCACCTTGGCGGCGTGCCAGGCGGCGCCCGGCTCGACCCCGCGCGCGACCGGGACCGCGGCGTAGACGGCGGCGTCGCTCGAGCGGCCGCAGAGGACCACGTCGGCGCCGCGTTCGATCGCGTCCAGGATCGGTTCGGTGCCCATCATCGCCACGATCGCCTCGCAGCCGTCGATCACCGAGGCGTCGAGCTCCGGCGCGGCCGGCAGGGGCGCCAGGCGTCCCGCGTCGCGGGCTTGGTGGATCACGTCCTTCGGTTGTTCGGCGGCGACGGTGGCGAGCGTGAACGGGCGTCCGACGGTGCGGGCGGCGGCCAGCATCCGTTCGCGCGCCCAGGCCAGGTTGCGATCGCCGCCGCCGGTGCCGGCGCTGCCGATCACCAGCGGCACGCCGGCGCGCAACGCGGCGTTCAGAAGCAGCGCCATGTCGCGCTCGGTGCTGGCGGCGCCGAACATGCTGGTGCCGGTCGCGAGGTAGGCGGGTCCGCCGTCGGTCGAGCCGGCGTCGCAGCCGATCACGTCCGGCCCCCAGGCGAGGGCCGTCTCGAGGCTGGCCTCGAGGAAACCGGAGCCGAGCATGCCGGTCCCGGCGTAGGCGCGGGCGAGGACCGGTGCGCTCACGCTCCGTCTCCCCGGTTCGGGTCGGTCGCGCCGGCGCGGGGCGGTTCGGCGACCGGATCGTCGGCACGCTCGCGGTCGCCTCGGGGGCCGGGGAACCGCGCGCGCAGCACGTTCAGGGCGTAGCCGACGTGGTCGTGCAGCAGCCGCGAGGCGAGGTCGGCGTCGCCCTCCTCGAGGGCGGCGAAGATGGCGTGGTGCTCGCCGGCGCTGCGGGTGTGGCCGAGGTCGCCGGCGACGAACAGCGGCCGGCCCGACCAGAGGCCCTTGATGATCTGCATCAGGCGCGGCTGGCCGCTGGCCTCGTAGAGGGTCATGTGGAACTCGCGGTTGAGGTCTAGGTAGCGGTCCTGGTCCTTGGCGGCGACCGCTTGGTCCATCGCGGCGAGCAGTTCCCGCAGGTAGCCGAGCGCGTCGGCGTCGAGGCGCCGCATCGCCAGACGCAGGGCGTGCGGTTCGAGCAGCATGCGCAGGGTGTAGACCTCCTCGAGGTCGTCGACGCCGAAGCGCTTGCAGTAGTAGCTGCCGTTGTCGTCCTTGGCCAGCAGGCCGTCGACCTCGAGCCGCTTGAGGGCGTCGCGGACGGGGATGCGGCTGGTGCCCATCCGTTCGGCGAGGGTGCGTTGCACCATCCGCTCGCCCTCCTGGTAGACGCCGGCCAGGATGTCCTGGCGGAGGCTTCGGTAGATCTGCGCTTCTACCGTGTCACGGGTGATCACGGGAGAAGGACGGTCGTGCGTCGCCACGAGCTCCTCCTTGGGCGCGTTCGGACCGCCGTCCGGAACGGCGCGGTCGCGGGCCGGTAGACGGTGAACGGTAGACGGTATACCGCTGACCTTACGCCTCCGATCGCGGGTTGTCAACGGTGGCGCGTGGCGCG
>SLSQ01000338.1 GCA_007130355.1 Trueperaceae bacterium | reverse complement strand
TGATCAAGCCGATTGCGATGGAGGAGGGTCTTCGTTTCGCGATTCGGGAGGGTGGTCGTACGGTGGGTGCTGGTGTCGTGACCGGCATCCAGGAGTAACGACGCCCCGCGGCGGGCCGCGTCGCCTCCGGGCGGCGGCCCGCCTCCGAATCCGTCGGGTGCGCACGCCGGGCGACGCTCGGACCGTCCGGCGTCTGCTAAACTGAACAGGTTGCACCGCCGCCACCAGCGGCCGCCGAACCGACGACCGAACGGGAGAGCCCAACCATGGCGAGTGACGTCCGCATCAAACTTCTGCTCGAGTGCACCGAATGCAAGCGGCGCAACTACGCGTCGCACAAGAACCGGCGGAACACCACCGCCAAGCTCGAGCTTCGCAAGTTCTGTCCGTGGGATCGGAAGCACACCGTCCACAAAGAAGTGAAGGTGTGAGGCGTGAAGAAGATCCTGCAGTACCTGCGCAATTCACGGGCCGAACTGGGACGCGTCACCTGGCCCACGCGGCACGAGGTGGTGCAGGCCACGCAGGCGACGCTCGTCTTCGTCCTGCTGACCGTCGCGTTCCTGCTGATCGCCGACACGACGCTCGGCAACCTGATCGGCCTGATCACCTGAGCGGGGCGGGCGACCGTGCGGGCCGTGCCCGCACCGGACGTTCGGGCCGCGCGGGGACGTGGCCCCTGGAGGACCGAGGCGCATGAGCATCGAATGGTACGCCGTCCACACCTACGTGGGTCACGAGGACAAGGTCAAGGAGAACATCCTGGGTCGGGCGCGCACGCTCGGCATCTCGGATCGGATCTACCAGGTCGTCGTACCCCAGGAGGAGACGGTGGAGCACGCCGCGGGCGGCAAGCGCGAGGTCGTGAAGCGCAAGATGTTCCCCGGGTACATCTTCGTGCAGATGGACCTCGGCGACGACCCGAACGAACCGAACGAGGCGTGGGAGGTGGTGCGCTACACCCCCGGCGTCACCGGGTTCGTGGGGACGGCCTCGAAGGCGGTGCCGCTCACGCCCGACGAAGAGGTACGGATGCTCGGCACGCTCGGCATCACCGGATCGAAGGAAGCGCCCAAGATCAAGGTCACCTTCCACGTGGGCGACATGGTCCAGGTCACCTCCGGTCCGTTCGCGGACTTCACCGGCGTCGTGTCGGAAGTGAACCAGGAGCGCGGGACCCTCAAGGTGCTCGTCTCCATCTTCGGACGGGAGACCCCCGTCGAACTCGACTTCGCGCAGGTCGTCAAGAGCTGATCTCGCACCCGCGCATCGCGCGTCATGACCCCGGGGCTCGGCCGCCCGCGGGGGAGCGTTAGGAGGCATCATGGCCAAGAAAGTCGCAGGCATCGTGAAACTGCAGTTGCCGGCCGGAGGAGCGACCCCCGCTCCGCCCGTCGGACCGGCGCTCGGTCAGCACGGCGCCAACATCATGCAGTTCGTCAAGGAGTACAACGCGGCCACCGCGTCGGAGGCGGGCGCCGTCGTCCCGGTCGAGATCACGATCTACGCCGACCGCAGTTTCACCTTCGTCACGCGCACGCCCCCGGCGAGCTACCTGATCAAGCAGGCGGCCGGCGTCCAGAAGGGCTCGGGCGAGCCGCACAAGGACAAGGTCGGATCGATCACCTGGGACCAGTGCCTCGAGATCGGTCGGACCAAGATGACCGACCTGAACGCCGGCAGCGAAGAGGCCGCCGCCCGCATCGTGGCCGGCAGCGCCCGCTCGATGGGGATCACCGTGGAAGGGGCGCCGGCCTGATGGCGAAGCACGGAAAGCGCTACCGCGACCTGGCCGGAAAGGTCGACCGCCACGTCCCGCTGCCGGTCGAAGAGGCCACCACGCAGGTCAAGGCGCTCGCGACCGCCAAGTTCGACGAGACGATCGAGGCCCACGTGCGCCTGGGCGTCGACCCCCGCAAGAGCGACCAGACGGTGCGCGGCACCGTCGCGCTGCCGCACGGCACCGGCAAGTCGGTCCGCGTCGCGGCCCTGACGCAGGGCGACAAGGTCGCCGAGGCGGAAGCGGCCGGCGCCGACGTGGTCGGAGGCGACGACCTGGTCGAACGGATCGCCGGCGGTTGGTTCGAGTTCGACGCCGTGGTCGCGAGCCCGGACATGATGGCCGCGATCGGCTCGAAGCTCGGCCGCATCCTCGGTCCGAAGGGCCTCCTCCCGAACCCGAAGGCCGGCACCGTCGGTCCCGACATCGGTTCGATCGTCCGGGACATCAAGGCCGGACGCATCGAGTTCCGCGCCGACAAGACCGGCGTCGTCCACGCCCCGATCGGCAAGGCCTCGTTCGGCGCCGAGCAGCTCGCGGAGAACCTCGCCGCGCTGCGACAGGCGCTCGACGCGGCCAAGCCGGAAGCGGCCAAGGGTCAGTACGTCCGAACCGTCTACCTCACGTCGACCATGGGACCCAGCGTCCGGGTCGCGATCTAAATCCGGCATCCCGGTGCGTAGCGGGGGTACCGGCGTCCGTGCCGGGCGCCGCCCGAACCACCCGATGGCGTTCGAGACAGCAGGGGCCGGCCAGGCTTAAAGATCCTGCCGAGGCGTCCGGGCACGGCGACCGCCGTACCCCACGCTGCGCCTCGCGGCACGTTCCGAGCATCGCTCGCGAACGAACGAGCTTCACAAGAAAGGCATCCATGGCGAATCCAAGAAACGAACGGTCCGTCGCCGAACTCCGCGAGCTGCTCGCGGACGCGTCGACCTTCTTCGTCGTGGACTACCAGGGACTCAGCGCAGGCGACCTCACGAAGCTGCGCGCCGCCGTACGCGAAGCGGGCGGACGGATCCTCGTCGCCAAGAACACCCTCATCCACGTCGTGCTCAAGGAGCAGGGCATCGAGGGGTTCGAAGAGACGTTGACCGGTCCGACCGCGCTGGTGCTGATCGGCGACGATCCGGTCGCGCCCGCCAAGGCGCTCCGCGACTTCGCGAAGGACCACGCCAAGGACCTGCCGCGCGCCAAGGGCGGCATGCTCCAAGGCGGCCTCGTCGACGGAGCCGCCCTCGGGCGGATCGCCGACCTGCCGAGCCGCCCCGAGCTCCTCTCCAGGCTGGTCGGCGTGCTCGAAGCGCCGCTCACCCAGCTGGTCGGCGTGCTCGAAGGACCGCAACGGGACCTGGTGTCCGTGATGCACAACTACTCCGAGAAGCAGAAGGAAGGGAACTGACATGGCATTCGACAAGCAAGCGATGGTGGAACAGCTGAGCGGCCTGACGGTCCTCGAGCTGGTGGAACTGGTCGACGCCCTCAAGGAAGAGTGGGGCGTGGAAGCGGCGGCCGCGATGCCGGCCGGCATGATGATGGCCGCCGGCGGTGCGACCGGCGGCGAAGCCGCCGCCGCGGAGGAACAGACGGAGTTCACCGTCTCGATCACCAGCGCCGGCGACAAGAAGCTGCAGGTCATCAAGGAGGTCCGCGCGATCACCCAGCTCGGACTCAAGGAAGCGAAGGAACTCGTCGAGTCCGGCGGCGTCGTCAAGGAGGACGTCTCGAAGGACGAGGCCGACGAGATCAAGGAGAAGCTCGAAGCCGCGGGCGCGTCCGTCGAGGTCAAGTAAGGTTCCCGGCGCGCACCGGATGCACGCGCGAACGCCCGGTCGGACCCCCGACCGGGCCGCGCGCCCTCGCCCGCCCGCACGACACGGCCCTCACCTATCTTCCAGTAGCCTTGGTATTCGAACCGTTCGCCTGATCCCCCTGGAGGTGGATTTGCGCATCGCGCCATCCGGAACGGTGTCCCACGAACTCCGCATCTGTCGCGGACGGGGGACGGCACGGGACGCGAGCCGCGTCCGACACGCACGATCTGACCGCCGCATCGGCCGGCGCCCGCAACGCGGCGCGCCCGTTCCGGTCGCGGCGTCCCGTCACGCCGGGCGGCTGCGGTCCGCCTGGAAGACCGCGTGCGACCGTGGAACCACGGTCGTCGCATCCGCAGCGAAGGGGTGAAGATGCGCGAGATCCGATCGTTCGGCACCATCCGCGAGGTCGCGGAGCTGCCCAACCTCACCAACATCCAGATTACGTCCTACGAGCATTTCCTGCAACGGGACGCGGCTCCGACCGGACGCGACATGCACGGCCTCCAGGCCGCCTTCCGCGAGGTCTTCCCGATCGACGAGACCGAGCGGGGCCGTCAGACCGGACTCGTCATCGACTTCCTCGAGTACACCCTGACCGAACCGGAGTTCGGCCCCGAGGAGTGCCGCGAGAAGGACCTCAGCTACCAGTCGGGGCTCTTCGCCAAGCTGCAGCTCGTGCACAAGGACACCGGCCTCATCAAGGAGGACCAGGTCTTCCTCGGCGATCTCCCGCTGATGACCGAGGACGGTTCGTTCGTCATCAACGGCGCCGACCGCGTGATCGTCTCGCAGATCCACCGCAGCCCGGGCGTGTACTTCACCAGCGCGCTGCGCGGCAGCGGCGACCGGAGCACCACCGCCAGCATCATCCCGATGCCGAAGCGCGGCCCCTGGATCGAGCTCGAGTTCGACAACTCCGGCGTCCTCTGGATGAAGGTGAACAAGCGCAAGTTCCCGTTCAGCCTGCTGCTGCGGGTCATGGGCCACGGCGACGAGAGCATCCGCGAGTTGTTCGCCGGCCACGAGACGCTCGTCGACGCCACGCTCGCGCACGAGGAGGCCACCGGCATCACCCCGGAGGAGGCGCTGCTGCGGCTCTTCACGGTGCTCCGGCCCGGCGATCCGCCCAAGGTCGACAAGGCCACCAGCTACCTGTTCGGACTGCTCGCCGATCCGCGCCGCTACGACCTGGGCGAGGCGGGCCGGTACAAGGTCAACGAGAAGCTCGGCCTCGAGCACGACACGAAGACGCTGCTCGGCTTCGAGGACGGCCAGTTCGTCGACTACGGCCTGATCCCCACGCTCCAGTACCTGATCCGGCTCCAGGCCGGCGACGAGGACGCGCACGAGGACGACATCGACCATCTGGGCAACCGGCGCATCCGTACCGTCGGCGAGCTCGTCGCCGACCAGATCCGCGTCGGCCTCGGCCGCATGGCGCGCGGCGTGCGCGAACGGATGCTGCTCGGCAACCCGGACGCCGCCACCCCGCAGAAGCTGATCAACAACCGACCGATCGTCGCGGCCCTCCGCGAGTTCTTCGGGCGCAGCCAGCTGTCGCAGTTCAAGGACCAGATCAACCCGCTCTCCGAGCTGCGGCACAAGCGGCGCATCTCCGCCCTCGGGCCGGGCGGCCTCACGCGCGAGCGCGCCGGATTCGACGTGCGCGACGTGCACCGGACCCACTACGGCCGGATCTGCCCGATCGAGACGCCGGAGGGCGCGAACATCGGCCTGATCACCTCGCTCGCGTCGTACTCCCGGGTCAACCCGCTCGGCTTCATCGAGGCGCCGTACCGCCGTGTCCAGGACCACCGGGTCACCGACAACGTCGTGTACATGACCGCGCACGAAGAGGACAAGTACGTGATCGCCCAGGCGAACACGAAGCTGAACGACGACGGCTCCTTCAAGAACGAGATGGTCGTGGCGCGCGACCAGGGCGACCCGGTGTTCGCGCCGCGCGACGAGATCGACTTCATGGACGTCTCGCCGAAGCAGATCATCTCGGTCCCGACGTCGTTGATCCCGTTCCTCGAGCACGACGACGCGAACCGGGCCTTGATGGGTTCGAACATGCAGTCGCAGGCGGTGCCGCTCATCCGCGCCGACGCCCCCTACGTCGGGACCGGCGTCGAAGAGCGGATCAGCCTGGACTCCGGTACCTGCGTGATCGCCGAGGAGGCGGGCACCGTCACCTGGGTCGACGCCAAGGAGATCCGCGTCACCAGCGCCAAGCGGGTCGAGCGGACCTACGCCCTCACGCGCTTCCAGCGCTCGAACCAGAACACGAACCTCGACCAGCGACCGGTCGTGACCCTCGGCGAGGAGGTCGCCGCCGGTCAGGTCATCGCCGACGGACCGGCCTCGCAGCGGGGCCGTCTGGCGCTGGGGCAGAACATCCTGATCGCGGTCATGCCGTTCGACGGCTACAACTACGAGGACGCGATCGTCCTCTCCGAGAACCTGGTCCGCGACGACTCGTACACCTCGGTGCACATCGAGAAGTTCGAGAAGGAGGCGCGCGAGACCAAGCTCGGTCCGGAGAAGATCACCCGCGACATCCCCGGCCTCTCCGAAGCTGCGCTCCGTGACCTGGACGAGGACGGCGTCGTCCGAATCGGCGCCGACGTGAAGCACAACTCGATCCTGGTCGGCCACACCAGCTTCAAGGGCGAGAAGGACCCGACGCCGGAGGAGCGGCTGCTGCGGTCGATCTTCGGCGAGAAGGCCCGTGAAGTGAAGGACACCAGCCTGCGCGTGCCGCCGGGCGACGGCGGCGTGGTGCTCCGCACCGTCCGCTTCCGCCGCGGCGACGACGGCGTCGAACTGAAGCCGGGCGTGCAGGAGATGGTGCGCGTCTACCTGGCGCAGAAGCGCCGCCTGATCGAGGGCGACAAGCTCGCGAACCGGCACGGGAACAAGGGCGTCGTCGCCAAGATCCTGCCGCCGGAGGACATGCCGTTCCTCGAGGACGGCACCCCCGTCGACCTGGTGTTCAACCCGCTCGGCGTGCCGTCGCGGATGAACCTCGGTCAGGTGCTCGAGACGCACCTGGGCCTCGCCGCCTACAAGCACGGCGTCAGTTACGTCACCCCGGTCTTCGACGGCGCCGACGAGGAGGAGATCAAGGGACTGCTCGAAGAGGCGGCCCGCACCGAGCTGGCCGCCAAGAAGGAGGCCGGCTACCACCCCGACAAGCGCGAGCTCGAGGTGATCCGGCGCGCGAGCAAGCTCGGCGTCCTCGACCCGGGGCTCGACCCCGAAGAGGCGCAGGTGCAGCTCGCCCGTTCCGGCAAGGCGGTGCTCTACGACGGCCGCAGCGGCGAAGCGATCGACGCGCCGATCGTGGTCGGGATCATGTACGTGCTGAAGCTCTACCACATGGTCGAGGACAAGATGCACGCCCGTTCGACCGGCCCGTACAGCCTGATCACCCAGCAGCCGCTCGGCGGCAAGGCGCAGTTCGGCGGCCAGCGCCTCGGCGAGATGGAGTGCTGGGCGCTGCAGGCGCACGGCGCCGCCCACACGCTGCAGGAGATGCTGACGATCAAGTCGGACGACCTCGACGGCCGTAACGCCGCGTACGAAGCGATCGTGAAAGGGAGCGACGTGCTGGAACCCACGATCCCCGAATCGTTCAAGGTCCTCGTCAAGGAGCTGCACTCGCTGGGCCTGGACGTGAAGGTCCTCGACGACGATGATCAGACGCTGAGCATCTTCGACGAAGCGGGGCGGTTCTGGTGATGGACGCTCCCCGCCCGTTCGAAAGGGAACGCATGAAGGACACGCGCCGATACGACTTCACCAAGGTGCAGATCGGCATCGCCAGCCCGCAGCAGATCCGCGACTGGAGCTACGGCGAGATCACGAAGCCGGAGACGATCAACTACCGCACCCTCAAGCCGGAACGGGACGGGCTCTTCGACGAGCGCGTGTTCGGACCGGAGAAGGACTGGGAGTGCACCTGCGGCAAGTACCGCGGTCAGCGGTTCGCCGGCAAGGTGTGCGAGCGGTGCGGGGTCGAGGTCACCAAGGCCACCGTGCGCCGCTACCGGATGGGCCACGTCGAGTTGGCCACCCCCTGCGCGCACATCTGGTACGTCAAGGACATTCCGTCCAAGGTCGGCTCGCTGCTGAACCTGTCGACCAGCCAGCTCGAGCAGGTCCTCTACTTCGCGAAGTTCATCGTGACCGATCCGATGGACGCGAAGCTCGACGGCAAGCCGCTCGGACGCGGCGACCTGCTCAGCGACGAGGAGTATCGCCAGCTTCGCTTCGGGCGCCAGGAGACGTACAGCGTCTCCGGCGGCGAGGACGCGGTGGTCCGCGACGGCGAGTCGGTCGAACAGGGCCAGCAGCTCGCCAAGGGCGTGAAGGCGAAGATCGCCGGCATCGCGCAGTACCGCTTCCCGCGCAAGGTCTCGGTCGACTACCGCGAGGCCCGCGACGGCCGGATGGTGCTGCCCGAGAGCGACTGGATCGAAGAGGAGAGCTACCAGGGCGGCCAGCCGCTCGCGGAGCTGAGCGAGGACGTGACCCTCGCCGCCGAGGAGGAGGGCGTCGTCGAGCTCCTCCCGATCGGTGCCGACGGCGGCGTCGCCGTGATCCGCGACGCCGACGACGAAAGCGTGCTGGCCAGCTACCTACTGCCGGCCGGCATGGAGGTCGTGGTCGGCGACGGCGAGTTCGTCGAGGTCGGCGACGTACTGGCGTCCGCGCCGTCGGGCACCACCCTGACCCTGCCGAAGGACGCCCGGGCGAGCCTCCGGGCCAGCAAGGCCAAGAAGGGTCAGGTCACCTTCACGCTCCAGGTCTCCTGGGAGCGCTCGGAGACGTTCGAGGTGAACCCGACCATGCATGTCCTGGTCGGCGACGGCGCCGAGGTCGAGGCGGGCGAGAAGATCGTCGGCGCGATCGACGCGGCGCAGGAGATCGTAGCGGCGGCCGACGGCACCGTGCACCTCGGCGAGCCGGCCAGCATCATCGTGAGCCGCGCCCGCGTCTACCCGTACGAGGACGAGCCGCTGGTCGTGAACGGCGACCGCGTGCTGCCCGGCGACGAGCTCGCCGACGACGGCCGCATCAAGTCGGACATCCACGGCCGGGTCGAGATCGACCTGGTGCGCCAGCAGGTCCGCGTCATCGAGAGCTACGACGTCGAGGCCAAGATGGGCGCCGAGGCGGTGCAGGAGCTGCTCGCCGGCCTCGACCTCGAGAAGCTCGAGGCGGAGCTCGAGGAGGAGATGCGCTCCCCCTCGCGGCACAAGCGGGCCAAGGCGCGCAAGCGGCTCGAGATCTGCCGCAGCTTCCTGCGGAGCGGCAACGACCCGTCGTGGATGATCCTCGAGTCGGTGCCGGTGATGCCGCCCAGCCTGCGCCCGATGGTGCAGGTCGACGGCGGTCGCTTCGCGACCAGCGACCTCAACGACCTCTACCGGCGCCTGATCAACCGCAACAACCGCCTCAAGAAGTTGATGCAGCAGGGCGCCCCCGAGATGATCGTGCGCAACGAGAAGCGGATGCTGCAGGAGGCGGTCGACGCGCTGATCGACAACGGCCGCCGCGGCAGCGCCGTGGTGCATCCCGGGTCGGACCGGCCGCTCCGCAGCCTCACCGACCTGCTCGGCGGGAAGCAGGGCCGCTTCCGGCAGAACCTGCTCGGCAAGCGCGTCGACTATTCCGGCCGCTCGGTGATCGTCGTCGGTCCGCAGCTGCAGCTGCACCAGTGCGGCGTGCCGAAGCGGATGGCGCTCGAGCTGTTCAAGCCGTTCCTGTTCAAGAAGCTCGAGGA
>SLSQ01000210.1 GCA_007130355.1 Trueperaceae bacterium | reverse complement strand
GGCCGCTTCCGCCACCGCCGCGGTTCCCGCCACGTCCACCTCCGCCCGGACGCCCGGCGGCGCCGCCGACCCGGCCGGAGGCCAGGTTCTCGGGCACCTCTTCGCCCCCGAAGCCGTCGACCATGCGGCGTTCGACCTTCTCGCCGAGCGCCTGTTCGATCTGGCGGAGCTGCTTGCCGTCCTCGCGCGTGAGCAGGGTGAAGGCGTCGCCGGTCCGCTCGGCCCGGCCGGTGCGGCCGAGCCGGTGCGTGTAGGCGTCGGAGGTGTCGGGGATGTCGTAGTTCATCACGTGCGAAACCTTGGAGACGTCGATCCCGCGTGCCGCGATGTCGGTCGCGACCAGGATCTGCACCTTGCCGCGCCGGAAATCGTCGAGCGCACGTTGCCGAGCGTTCTGCGACATGTTGCCCTGCAGGGCGGCGACGTCGAACCCGTCCCGGTTCAGCTGCTGCGCGAGGCGCTTGGCGCGGTGCTTGGTGCGCGTGAACACCAGGGTCGAGCCGGCGCCGACCTCGTCGAGCAGCTTGCGGAGCAGGTCGGTCTTGCGGTCGTTCGAGGTCGGAACCATCGAGTGGGCGACGGTCGCGGCCGGTCGGCTGCGGGCGATCTCGATCGTGAACGGGTCGTTCAGGACCGCATCGGCGAGGTGCCGGATCTCGTTCGGCATGGTGGCCGAGAAGAGTAGCCGCTGCGACCGCTTCGGAACCGCCTGCACGATCCGGCGGACGTCGGGCAGGAAGCCCATGTCGAACATGTGGTCGGCCTCGTCCAGGACGAGGACCTCGACCTTCGACAGGTCGGCGTCCCCCTCGCGCACGTGGTCGAGCAGGCGTCCGGGACAGGCGACGATGATCTCGGCGCGGCCGCGCAGCGCGCGGACCTGTGGGTTCTTGCCGACGCCGCCGTAGACGGTGGCGCTGCGCAGGCCGGTCTTGCGGCCCAGGGTGGAGATCTCGCCGTGGATCTGCTCGGCGAGCTCGCGAGTGGGCGCCACGATCAGGCCGCGCACCACGCCGCGCGGCCCGGCCAGCAGGCGCTGCAGCATCGGCAGTACGAACGCCGCCGTCTTGCCGGTGCCGGTCTGCGCCAGGCCGAGCACGTCGCGGCCCTTGAGGACCTCGGGGATGGCGTCGCGCTGGATGGGGGTGGGGTCGACGTAACGCGCCGCCGCGATGCCCGCCGTGATGCGGGCGTCGAACTCGAACGATTCGAAGGACATGCTTGGGTGCCTCTCTTGGCTAGATGCGTCCAGCCAAGTCGCACTCCTGGCAGGGGGAAGGTCGTACGAAACAGAACCGTACCCCATGAAGGGGCGCGGGCGTGTCGTGCGGGGCGACGTGGCGCGTGCGTAGCCGGCCGGCGGGCCGCGCCCGCGCCACGTTCCGGCGCGGTGCTCAGCCTTCGGCGCGCCCGATCACGTACGTCATCGCGCCGCCTTCGAGGACGCACACGTGCGGTCGGATCAGCAGCATCGCCGTTCGGGCGTGCGGGGCGCGCAGCTCTTCGACCGGTTCCATCGTGCCCAGGTCGTGCACGGTTCCGAGCAGGGTCCCCTCGGGAACGACCGAGCCGATCGCGTCCTGGCGTAGCTCGGGGACGAGGACGCCGCCGTGGGCGGGCCGCACGACCGACAGGTCGGAGACCTGGGTGGAGGGACGCTCGGGTGCGGCGAGCCGCGGCGCGAGCGCACCGGCCTCGGCCAGGATCCGCTCGATGCCGTCGGCGAGCCGGTCCTTCCAGAGGAGTTCGTCCACCGAGCGTCCGCCCATCTCGATCGCGACGATCTTCGATCCGTGTTCGGAGACGTGGCCGGCCAGGTTCCCGCTGCGGATCGGCATGTCGACGACGAACGGCGCGCCGACGGCGTCCGCGAAGCGTTCCGAGCCGGGGAAGCGGAAGGTGAACGCGTTCACGCACCAGCTGCCGCCGCCGTGCAGATCGATCAGCAGGTCGCTGCCTTCGACGATCTCGGCCAGCGCGACGGCGAGCCGCTCGGTGTGGCTGCCCTCCGCATTGCCGGGGAAGGTCCGGTTCAGGTCGAGCCCGTCGAGCGGCGAGGTCCGCGCGTCGGCGGCGACGGAGGTCGGGTTGGCGGCGAGCACGACGCGGATTCGGCCGGTCAGGTCGCCGGACGCGCGCGACAGGGCCCGGCGGACGGCCATCGCGCTCCACGGGCCTTCGTCGCCGTGCACGCCGCAGGTGATCGTGACGAGCGGGCCGCCGTCGCCGATCTCGGTCCAGCGCAGCGGCACGGTGCCCGCTTCGGGGGGGCCGGGAAGGTCGATGCGGTTCCAGGTGGCGCCGTGCAGTAGGTCGGGATTCGGCATGGTGGGTCCTCCGGTTCGTGTTCGTGCGGCGGTCGCGGCCGATGGGACGCCTCGCGTCAGGCGGGTTCGGCACGGAGCGGACGGGCGGTTCGGACCGATCATGACATGAAATGCGATTTCACGTATACTCGCGTTCGTACCTCCGATCGCGACCGCGCATGCGCTGAGTGACGTGTCGGATTCGACCGAGCGGCGTCCGCCCACCGTCGCGGCACCTCGATTCGGAGCGACGTCGCACGAGATTCGATCCTCGCCGCCGAGGGGCCCCGGCGCCGAGGACTCCCTACCGGGCCCCGAACCCGAGCGCGGCCACGTGGCGGCGCGACCCAAGGAGTGAGCATGAACGTGACGTACGATTTCAGCGGACGCGTGGTGATCGTGACCGGAGCGGCACGGGGCGTCGGGCGCGCCATGGTGCGCCAGTTCGTCGACGCGGGCGCGAAGGTGATCGCCGCGGACCGCGACGCGGAGGGCCTGAGCGGCACCGTCGACGGGATGAGCGACGACGTCGTGCGCACCGTCACCGCCGACGTTTCGACGCCGGACGGCGCCAAGAGCATCGTGCAGTCGGCGTTCGATGCCTTCGGGCGGCTGGACGTGTGCGTGAACAACGCCGCCGTGGCGCCGCACGCCTCGCTGTTCGAAGAGACCGTCGAGGTCTGGGACACCGTCTACGGCGTCAACTGCCGCGGTACCTTCCTGATGACGCAGGCCGCCGGCATCGCGCTGCGCGATCAGGGCGAGGGCGGACGGATCATCAACTTCTCGAGCGGCGTGTCGAACCGCGGTTCCGCCGGTGCCGCCGCGTACGCCAGCAGTCGCGCCGCGACCGAGAGCTTCACCCGCGTCGCCGCCATCGAACTGGCCGTGCACGACATCCTGGTCACCTGCGTGAGCCCCGGACTGATCGACACGCAGCCGAAGCCGCTGCCTCCGAGCATGAAGGAGGGCCTCGCGAAGCGCATCCCCACGCTTCCCCTCGCCCGAGCCGGCGAGCCCGAAGAGGTCGGCAACCTGGTGATGTGGCTGGCCTCCGACGCCTCGAGCTACGCCGTAGGCCACGTGTACGCCGTGGACGGCGCCGCCGGGATCGGAACCCGCGCCGGACACGAGATCGTCGACGAGGACGTCCGCTACGACTGGGTCACCGGTCGCAAGCGGAACTGAGACCTGACGCCGCGTCGGCGCCGCGGAGGTCCGCTCCCCGGCGCGCAAACCGAAGGAGCCACGACTTCGTGCCGAACGTTCTGATCTCCAGCTACCTCGAGCCTCGCCACGTCGAGGCGATCCAGGCCTCCGACGCTCGCGCCCGCGTGATCTACCGCCCCGATCTGCTCCCGTCCCCGCGCTACGTGGCCGACCACGTCGGCACGCCGCTCGAGCGCACGCCCGAGCAGCAGCGAGAGTGGAGCGCCCTCCTCGCCGAGGCCGAGGTGATGTTCGACTTCGACTACGTCGATCCGACCTCGCTCCTTCGCGAGGGGAAGGGCGTGCGGTGGGTCCAAGCGTCGAGCGCCGGAATCGGTCGCATGGTGGAACGGTTCGAGCTCCACCGCTCGGGCGCGACGTTCACCACCGCCGCCGGCGTGCACGCCCGTCCGCTCGCCGAGTTCGTGATCTGGGGCATGCTCGCCTTCGCCAAAGGGTATCCACAGGCCCGGAAGCAGCAACGTGAGCGCCACTGGGAACGGTTCGTGGGCGGGGAGATCCACGGATCGACCCTCGCGATCATCGGACTCGGGTCGATCGGCCGCGAGGTCGCACGGCAAGCGCGGGCGCTGGGCGCGCGCGTGGTCGGGACCAAGCGCACCGTCGAAGGCCTGCGACCCGAGGACCTCGGCGTCGACGAGCTGCGACCGTGGACGGAGACGAAGGACCTGCTCTCGGAGGCCGACTACGTCTGCCTGGTCGCGCCCCACACCGCCGAGACGGAGGGCATGTTCGACGACGCCATGTTCGCGGCGATGAAGCCGGGCGCGGTGCTGATCAACATCGGCCGCGGCGCGCTGGTCGACGACGACGCGATGCGGCGGGCGCTCGACGACGGTCCGCTGGCCGGCGCGGTCCTCGACGTGGCCCCGATCGAGCCGCTTCCGAGCGACCATCATCTGTGGGGCCGGGACGACGTGATCGTCTTCCCGCACTCGGCCAGCACCTCGGTCCGCGAGAACGAGCGCCTCACCGAGCTCTTCGTCCGGAACCTGCGCGCGTACCTCGACGGCGAGCCGATGGAGAACGTCTACAGGCACGATCGCCTGTACTGACGCCGAATGTATGCATAGCCATTCGAATGGACGCATACGAATTGACACGAACCGGTCCGGGCGCTACCCTGGCCCATGGGCCCTGAAACTCGGTTTCACGTATGCGCGATGATCGTCATCGCCGCCGAGTCCGGTCGTTCGATCGAGCGCCCATTCGTCGCCCCATCCTTCTGAAGGAGGACACCATCACCATGCGCATGTCCCTACGAACCGTCGCCGCGTCGCTCGCGGCGATCGTCCTGACCGTCGGCAGCGTCGCTTTGGCGCAGTCGACGCTCACGATCGCCCGCCCGGCCGACGTGAACGATCTGAATCCGTTCCGCAACGCGAACAACGCGACCAGCGAGGTGACGTACCAGATCCACGAAGGCCTCACGACCTTCACGCCGGACGTCGAGATCCAGCCCGCGCTCGCGACGGATTGGGAACTCCTCGACGACGGTGTCACCTGGCGCCTGTTCCTGCGCGAAGGCGTGGAGTTCCACACCGGGAACCCGTTCAACGCCGAGGTCGTCAAGTGGAACATCGAGCGGATGTTGAACCCGGAGGATCCGGGCGTGGCCTCCGGCCTGTTCGCGGACGTTCGGGAGGTCACCGTCGTCGACGAGTACACGGTCGACGTCGAGCTCGCCGAACCGAGCGGCGTCTTCCTCGCGCTGCTCGGCGCACCGCTCATGATGATGGCCGACATGGAGCACTTCGAGGCGGTCGGCGAGTCCGAGTACGCGAGCAACCCGAGCGGCACGGGCCCGTTCGCCTTCGAGAGCTGGGATCCGGGTGCTCGCGTCACGCTGGTCGCGAACGAGAACTACTGGGGCGACGTCGGCCCCGAGGTCGACCGGGTCGTGTTCGAAGTGATTCCGGAGTCTTCGGCCCGCGTCGTCGCGCTGCGGACCGGCGAAGTCGACATGACGTTCGCCGTGCCTGCGGACCAGATGGACGACCTGGTCGGCCGCGACGGTATTCAGGCGTGGCGGACGCCTACGCTGCGCACGGTGTTCATCGAAGCGAACACGCAACACCATCGTCTGACCCGCAACGTGCGGCACGCGCTCTCGCACGCCGTGAACCGGGACCAGATCTCGACCATCATCGGTGATAACGGTTCGCCTGCCGTCGGACACGGCCCGCCTGAAACGCTCGGTTTCTACGATCACAGCCTTCCGTACGACGTCGAAGCCGCGAACGCGCTGCTCGACGAAGAGGGTTGGGAACTCGGAAACGACGGCTTCCGTCACAAGGACGGCGAGCGGCTCGACCTGTCGATCCTGGCTCGCGGCACGACGCCGGGCGAGGTCGAAGCGCTTCAGGTCGTCCAGCTCCAGTGGCGCGAAATCGGCGTGAACCTGTCGATCGACATGGTCGACGCCGCCGCCTGGGTGTCCACCATGGAGAACGGTGCCGAGGCGTGGGCCGAGTCGCGTGAAGTGCCCGACCATATGCTCTGGTCTTCGGCCGCTGGCATCCGGACGGGCGAGGTCGGCTACCTGCTGAACCGGCCGATGTGCCACCAGACCACCCGCAACTGGGGTCTCGTGGATTGCAACCCCGATTACGACGAGGCGTTCCTCGCCTCGCAGGCTCCGCTGCCGATGGACGAGCGCGAAGCCGCGTACGAACGGATGGGCGAGATCCTCCAGGAGTGGCAGCAGCGCATCCCGCTGTTCCACGTGCAGAACAACACCGCTGCGGGAGATCACGTGTCCGGGTTCGAAGTGAACCCGCAGGACATGCTGAACCTTCGTGGTGTGTCCGTAGGACAGTAACGATCCGAGGCGTTCGGCCGGCCAGCGACGCGAATCGCTGGCCGGCCGAACGTACGTGTTCTTAGGCGCTCTCCGGGGCCGAACGCGGTCGCGACCGGAACGGCGCGCCGAAGGAGTCGACACGCGCGATGTTGGTATTTGTCGGGAAACGTATTCTCGAGTTGCTCCCCGTACTGTTCGGGGTCTTGCTGGTGACCTTCGCGGTCACGCGCTTCACGCCGGGCGATCCGGCGATTCTCATGGCCGGCGAGGACGCGAACCAGGCGTTGATCGAGGCGACGCGTGTTCGCCTCGGTCTCGATCAACCGATTCCGACGCAGTTCGGTCTCTACGTGATCCGAGCCGTCCAAGGCGACCTCGGAGTCTCGTACGTCCGCAGCGTCCCCGTGACGGAGTTGATCGGTCGGGCGCTGGTGCCTACGGCGCAGCTCGCGGGAATCGCCATGATCATTACGGTCGTCGTCGGAATACCGTTGGGCATCGTGTCGGCCGTGCGCCCGGACTCGATCTGGGACTTCGCGGCACGAATCGTGTCGCTGATCGGCGTCTCGATTCCCAACTTCTTCTTCGGCTTGCTGCTGATCCTTCTGTTCTCGCTCGCGCTCGGGTGGCTACCGTCCTACGGGACCGGTACCTGGCGCCACCTCATTCTGCCGGCCCTCACGCTGGGTACCTTCTCCGTCGGTCTGGTGGCGCGACTGACGCGAGCGAGCATGTTGGACGTCCTGAGCCAGGACTACGTGCGCACCGCCCGGGCGAAGGGGCTCCGGGGCGTCACCGTCGTGTACAAGCACGGCCTCCGTAACGCCGCGATCGCCATCGTGACGATCCTGGGCCTCAATCTCGGTAGCCTCCTGTCCGGGTCGGTGCTCACCGAGGTGGTCTTCGCCTACCCAGGCCTTGGTCGCCTGCTCGTCGACGCGATTTTCAACCGGGACTACGCCATCGTCCAAGGTGCGATCCTCGTGATCGCCGTCATCTACGTTCTGGTCAACCTGGGCGTCGACCTCTTGTACGCCTCGGTCGATCCGAGGATTCGAGTCGAATGATCGCGACCCTGAAAGAGAACCCGATCGTCCGCGAACTCGTTCGCAGCCGCATCGCGCAGATCTCCGCGGCGGTGACGGCGATCTACGTGGTGCTGGCGTTGTTCGGACCCCAGATCGCGCCTTACGACCCGACGCAGTTGCAGACGATGCCACGGCAGGGTCCGTCCGCGGAACACTGGTTCGGAACGGACGAGCTCGGCCGGGACATCTTCAGCCGCATGCTCGTGAGCGCACGCGTCGCGATGACCGTCGGATTCGTCGCCGTAGCGATCGGGTTCGTCGTCGGCGGCATCATGGGCATCGTGGCCGGCTTCTACCGAGGGTGGGCCGACTCCGTCATCATGCGCGTCACGGACGTGCTCCTCGCGTTCCCAGGCATCCTCCTCGCCTTGGCCGTGATCACGTTCCTAGGTCCGGGACTCGTGAACACCATGATCGCGATCGGAATCGGAGGAATCCCAGGCTACGCGCGTCTGGTCCGTGGAGAGGTCCTGTCGCTCGTGGAGCGCGATCACGTGACCGCCGCGAGGGGCCTTGGAGCGGGCAGCGTTCGATTGGTCGCGAAGCACCTGTTCCCGCTCCTGTTCTCGTCGTTGCTGGTGTACTCGACCGCGCAGCTCGCGCGCGCCATCCTCGCCGAGGCGGGCCTGAGCTACCTCGGGCTCGGCGTGCAGCCCCCGGATCCGTCGTGGGGTGGGATGATCTCCAGCGGTCAGCGGTTCTTCCTCACCTCGCCGTTCATGGCGATCTATCCGGGGACCGCGATCATGGTCCTGGTGTTCGCCCTCAACCTGCTCGGTGACGCGCTTCGCGACGCGCTCAATCCTGCCCTGCGCCGCAGCGGAGGATGATGACGTCCGGCCCCGGGACGTAGGCTTCGTCTCCGGTCGTGACCCGGACGGTACCTTCCGGACGTACGCCCGCCCCCATTCGAAAGGATCCATCGACATGACCCCCGAATCCACCCCCTCCCTCCACGGCGTCTACCCGATCCTGCCCACGCCGTTCCACGAAGACGGTTCGCTCGACGTCCCCAGCCTCGAACGCCTCATCGACTTCCAGCGCGAGGCCGGCGTGCACGGCGTCGCGATCCTCGGATTCCTGGGCGAGGCGCACAAGCTGTCCGAAGCGGAGCGGGCGACGGTGGTCCGCACCGTCGTCGAACGGGCCGGCTCCGACCTGGGCGTCTGGGTCGGTGTTCGTGCCCTCGGCACCGCCGGCTGCGTCGAACAGGCCGTCGCGGCCGAGAAGGCGGGCGCGTCGGCGGTGTTCGTCGCGCCGGTCCCGCCGCAGAACGACGACGCCCTCTACCGCCACTTCCGGACGGTCGCGGAAGCGATCTCGATTCCGGTCGTGCTGCACGACTACCCGGCGTCGTTCGGCCTGACGCTGTCGGTCGACCTGATCGCTCGGCTCGCCCGTGAGGGCCACGCGCCGTACATCAAGGCCGAGGATCCGCCGGTGCTTCAGAAGATGACGAAGGTGCTTCAGCAGTCGGGCGGCACGATCGGCGTGTTCGGCGGCCTCGGCGGCACCTACTTCCTCGAGGAGCTGCAGCGGGGCGCGGTCGGGATCATGACCGGACTCGCCTACCCCGAGGTGCTGCTCGCGATCTACGAGCGGTTCCGGGCGGGCGACGAGAAGGGCGCGACCGAGGCGTTCGACCGGTTCATCCCGTACATCCGTTACGAGTTCCAGCCCGGCATCGGCCTCGCCTACCGGAAGCAGATCTACCACCGCCGCGGCATCTTCTCGACGACGCACGTGCGGGCGCCCGGGATGCAGATCGACGACGCGAGCCGCGACGAGCTCGAAGCGATCCTCGAGCGGGTCGGGCTGCCGCTCGGACCGGGCGTCGCGAAGATCTGACCCGGACGGGACCGCGAGGGCGGGGGCGGAGCGCGCTCGCGCCTCCGCCCGGCCGCGCCGCGAGCGCACCGCAGCGGGAACACGGAACGCAGCACGAGCACGGCCCCGGCGGAATCGCCGGGGCCGTGCTCGTACGGTTCGTCAGGCGGAAGCGGCCGTACGGCCGTTCCCGCGGAACGCCGGATCGGCCAGCGTGTTGCCTCGCTTGAGGTCGGCCGTGGGCTGACCGTGCAGGAACGCGTTCATCACAGCCAGGGCCCAGGTGGCGTTGTCCCACTCCTGCCCGTAGAT
>SLSQ01000087.1 GCA_007130355.1 Trueperaceae bacterium | reverse complement strand
GGTCGTGCGTGCCGCCCGGCTCGGGCGCTCCGAGCGCCGACGCCGGCTCGCTCGCGCCGGACGCACCCGCGTAGCGGACCGGCGCCGCGTTCGGCCGCCCCGCGCCGCCCCGAGCGTGCGCCGCGAGCACCAGGTGCCCGTCGGGCCGAGGTCGCAGCAGCAGCGCGTCGTTGACGTGCAGCGCGCGCGACGCGAAGAACGGGCCCAAGCCCGCGATCCGGCCGCCGTCGTACCGCAGTTCGTGGACCGCGTCGGCGTCGGCGTCCCAACCGAGCAGCTCCCCTTCGCCCGGGAGCCGGTCGCGGGCGCGCGGCGGCACCATGACGGACCCGGACCGCAGGCAGACGCGCGTCAGCGCGATGCGGACCTGCTCGGTCCCGGCCGCCGCTTCGTTCATCGCGACCAGGGTCCCGGGTCGCCGAACACGAGGCGTCGGCGCACCCGGCGTACGGTCTTCGGCGTCGCGGCGTCGGTCATGGGCTCCTCCTTCTTCCGTTCGGCGGCGCGGGCCGGCGGTTCGGTCGGTCCGTCGCTCGCGGCGGCACGCTTCTTCGACTTCGGCGCCGGCTTCGGCTTGGCGTCGCCCTTGCCGGCGGCCTTCGCGGCCCCCTTGCCGCCCCCCTTCGCGGCGGCCTTCGCGGCGGCCTTCGCGGCCCCCTGCTCGGCGCCCGTGTCGGCCCCCTTCTCCGCACCCCGGCGACCCTTCGGTCCGGAGGTGGCGCGCCGCCGTTGCGGCCCGGGTTCGTCCTTGAGGGGCGGCGCGTCGGCCGCCCCGCCGAGCGGCGTCTTGAGCTTCTTCGGTGCCTTGCTGCGCTTCGGCGCGTCGTCGGCCGTGACGTCCGCCACGTCGGCGTCGGCGGGGACCAGGTCGATCTGGCGCACGGTGGGGTTCGACTGGTGGATGCGCACCTCGATCCGGTCGCCCATCCGGTACCGCTTCCGCGACGACTTGCCCATCAGCATCATCGAGTCCTCGAGGAACATGTAGTAGTCGTCGTCGAGGTGCGAGACGTGGAGCAGGCCTTCGATGCCGTTGGGCAGCGCGACGAAGACCCCGAAGTTGGTGACGCCGCTGATCGTGCCGTGGAACCGCTCGCCGACGTGCTCCTGCGCCCAGCGGGCGTGGAAGTAGCGGGCCAGGTCGCGTTCGGCCTGCTCGGCTTGGCGTTCCTTGTCGCTCGCGTGCTGCGCGAGGATCGGGAAGTCGCTGCGCATCCGCTCCTTCAGGGTCGGGCTGAGCCGGTGCTGCAGCATCGCCCGCACGGCGCGGTGCACGACCAGGTCGGGGTAGCGGCGGATCGGGCTGGTGAAGTGCAGGTAGTTCTCGAAGGCGAGTCCGAAGTGGCCCAGGTTCTCGCTCGAGTAGCGCGCCTGCTTGAGGCTACGTAGCAGCAGCGTGTTCACGAGCTGGGACTCCGGCTTGCCGGCGGCCGACCGGAGGATGCCCTGCAGGTCCTTCGGCGTCGCGCGCTCCAGGTCGAGCTCGTACCCGAGCCGCGCGAGCGCCTTCTGCAGCGCCGCGATCTTCGACTCGCTCGGGTCCTCGTGCACCCGGTAGAGCGTCGGCACGTCGCGCTTCTCGAGCTCTTCGGCGACCAGGCGGTTGGCGAGGAGCATCATCTCCTCGACCAACTGCCGCGCCGCGTTGCTTCGGATCGGGTGCAGGTGGAGGGTGCCCTCCTCGTCGACGTCGACCTTCGCTTCGGTGAAGTCGAAGTCGAGCGCACCGGCGCCCATCCGGTTCTCGCGCAGCTTCTGCGTGAGGTTCAGGAGCACCTTCACGTCCCGCTCGAGCTTCCGCTTGCCCTTCGGCAGCCGGCCCCCGTCGGAGTACTCCTGCACGTCGTCGTAGGTGAGACGGGCGTCCGAGCGGATGACGGTCTCCTTGAAGCGGACCGCCTGGACCTCGCCCTCCCGGGTGACGTCGGCGAACGCGGAGAGCGCGAGGCGCGACTCCCCCTCGACCAGGCTGCAGATCCCGTTGCTGAGTTCTTCGGGCAGCATCGGCAGCACCTTGCCGGGCAGGTAGACGCTGGTGGCCCGGTCGCGCGCTTCGGCGTCGAGGCTGGTGCCCTCGGCGACGTAGTAGCTGACGTCGGCGATGTGGATGCCGACGCAGAGCAGGCTCTTCGCGCCCTTCTCCTTGCCGCCGATCCGCTCGACGCTGATCGCGTCGTCGAAGTCCTTGGCGTCGGCGCCGTCGATCGTGAAGGTGGGCACCTCGCGCAGGTCGGTACGGCCCTCCATCATCTCGCTGCCGACCGTGTCGGGGACCGCCGTCGCTTCGGCCATGGTGGCCTCGTCGTAGGCGTCCTTCAGGTCGTACTTGACGATGACGGCGCGGGTCTCGACCTCGGGGTCGTCCTGTTCGCCCAGGACCTCCTCGACCTCGCCGAACGGCTCCTTCTCGCCGCTCGTCTCCGGCCAGACCAGGCGCGCCAGGATCCGTAGCCCACCGTCGAGGCGGCCGACCGAGTCGGGCGTGAGCAGGATGCGTTCCCGCAGGCGCGGGCTGTCGGGACGAAGGATCGCGTAGCCCTGGGCGTACTCGAGGGTGCCGACCACGCGGGCGTTCTTCCGTTCGACGATGCGGACGATCTCGCCGGCCGGCTTGCCGTCGTCGGAGCCCTGGTTCTTCGGGCGTGCCAGCACGCGGTCGCCGTCCCAGGCGCCGGCGAGCTTGTCGGCCGGGATGAAGAGGTCCTTGCCCTCTCCCGACTCGCGGATCACGAAGCCGTATCCGCCCGAAGCGACCTGCAGGCGGCCGGGGATCATGTTCATCTCTTCGGGCAGGCCGTAGGTGCGCCGGCGCGTCCGCACCAGGGCGCCGGCGTCGACCAGGTCGTCCAGCACGCGTTTCAGTTCGGCTCGATCGTCGATCTCGAGGTGCTTCTGGACGTCCTGTACGTGCCAGGGTTTTTCCGGATGCTTGCGGAAGAACTCCTGGAGCTGCTCGGGGGCGGGAGTACTCATCGGTCGCCAGTGTACCGCCCGCGGCCTTCCGGTCCTGCTCACGAATCGTACGCTCGCCCCATGACCGATCTGCGCACCGTCTACCTGACCGCGCCGGACGAGGCGACCGCCGCACGTCTGGCCCGGAAGCTGCTCGAGGCGCGCCTGATCGCGTGCGCGAACCTCCTGCCCCAGATCCGCTCCTGGTACCGCTGGGAGGGCGACGTCCAGGAGGACGCCGAGGTGGCGCTCCTCTGCAAGACCCGTGCCGATCTGGTGCCGGAGCTTGAACGGACCGTCGCGACGCTCCACCCGTACGACGTGCCGTGCGTCGTGACCTGGCCGATCGCCGGTGGGCACGAGCCGTACCTCGACTGGGTCCGGGACGAGACGCGCTCCTGAACCGCTCGACGCCGGTCCTCGTCACCGGAGCGACCGGCTACCTGGGCGGGCGCCTGGTGCCCGAACTGCTCGCGGACGGCGTGCCGGTCCGCTGCCTGGTCCGTGACCGCGCCCGGCTCGCCGCGCGGCCGTGGCACGAGCGGGTCGACGTGCACGAAGGGGACGCCCTCGATCGCGCCAGCCTCGCCGGCGCGTTCGACGGCGTCTCGATCGTGTTCCACCTGATCCACGCGATGGGCTCGAGCGAACGGGGGTTCGAGGACCGCGACCGCGCCGCCGCCCGCCACGTCGCCGAGGCCGCCGCGGCCGCCGGCGTCGAGCGCATCGTCTACCTGGGCGGCCTGGGCGATCCGGACGCCGACCTCAGCCCGCACCTGGCCTCGCGGCAGGAGACCGGCCGGGTGCTGGCCTCGGCCGGCGTTCCGGTCACGGAGTTCCGCGCCGCCATCGTGGTCGGCAGCGGCTCGATCTCGTTCGAGATGCTGCGCTACCTCACGGAGCGGCTTCCCGTCATGATCACGCCCCGGTGGGTCGATACGCGCGTGCAACCGATCGCGGTGCGCGACGTGCTCGCCTACCTGCGCGCCGCCTTGCGCGTCCCGCACGACGGCCACCGGATCGTCGAGATCGGCGGGCCGGAGGTGCTCACCTACCGCGAGCTGATGCTCGGCTACGCCAATGAGCGCGGCCTGCGCCGCTGGCTGATTCCCACGCCGGTCCTCAGTCCGCGCCTGTCGAGCTACTGGGTGAACCTGATCACGCCGATCCCGGCCTCGATCGCCCGGCCGTTGGTCGAGGGGCTGCGCAGCGAGGTGATCGTCCGCGATCCGGAACCGGCGCGCGCCTACGACGTGCCGGCCACGCCGTTCCGCCTCGCGGTGCGCCGCGCGCTCGACCGCACCGCGGCGGGCGGTCCGATCACCCGCTGGACCGAGGCGCTCTCGGCCGTCCCGCGCGGCACGCCGCCCGCCGAAGCGTGGCGGGACGAGGAGGGCCTGCGCATCGACCGGCGCGTCCGCGCGATCGACGCGCCGCCGTCCCGCGTCTTCGCGACGATCGCGCGGATCGGCGGGGACGAAGGCTGGTACGTCTTCGACGGCCTCTGGCGCCTGCGGGGGTTGCTGGACCGCCTGGCCGGCGGGGTGGGCCTGCGCCGCGGCCGACGCGACCCCGAACGCCTCGCGGTCGGCGACGTGCTCGACTTCTGGCGGGTCGAGTCGGTCGAGCCGGGCCGGCACCTGCACCTCCGCGCCGAGATGAAGCTGCCCGGCCGCGCTTGGCTCCGCTTCGACCTGTCCCCGCGCGACGACGGCGGTACCGACCTGGCGCAGACCGCGTTCTTCGAGCCGTCGGGCCTCGCGGGCTTGGCCTACTGGACCGCCACGGCCCCGGTCCACGCCCTGCTCTTCCCCGCCCTGACGCGGGAGATCGGACGCAGGGCGGTGTCGGAGGCAGGCTCCGGCGATTCTTCCGCGGGCGACGCGCAGCGCTAGGCGGACCCGAGCACCGCTGCGCACGACGCGTTCGCGTCGTGTTCCGGTCCGTCGTGACACGGCGTTCGGAGCGTAGGGGCCGGCCGGAGGATCGTGCGCCTCAGCGGACGCGCTCCGCCTCCTGGCGCGCCAGGCCGGTCAGCATCCGCTTGGCGGAACCGTCCGGGAACGGCTCGAGCGCACGCACGGCGGCGTCGACCTCGGCGTCGATCGCGTGGCGCGCCGCGTCGTCGACCCCGTGCGCTCGCACCAGCTCGCGCATCCGCGCGACGTCGTCCGGTTCGCTGGCTTGGCGCCGCACGATCTCGACCGCCGCCTGCACCCCCCGCTCCATGAGCAGCAGGACGGGGAGCGTCGCCTTGCCCTCGCGCAGATCGCCACCCACCGGCTTGCCGAGCGCGTCCGGTTCGCCGAGCAGGTCCAGCACGTCGTCGCGCATCTGGAACGCGCGGCCGTACGCCGTCCCGAAGGTCCGGAGCGCCGCCCGCTGCGGCTCCGGCGCGCCGCTCAGCAGCGCCGGTCCTTCCGCCGCGGTCGCGAGCAGCACGGCGGTCTTTCCGTCGATGATGGCGTCGTACTCGGCGAGCGACCACGATTCGAGGCTCGCCATCTGGAACTGCAGTACCTCGCCCTCGCAGATGCGCGCCGCCGTCCTGGCCATCGCGCGCGTGAACGCCGCGTCGCCCGCGTCGGCCAGCAGACTCAGCACCCGCGCCAGCAAGAAGTCGCCCGACATGACGCTGACCACGTTGCCGTAGCGTCGGAACGCCGCCTCGCTCCCCCGGCGCATGCTCGCGTCGTCGATCAGGTCGTCGTGCAACAGCGAGGCGGAGTGCAGCAGCTCGACGGCGAGCGCCACCCGCATCGCCGTTTCGGGGTCGGCCCCGACCAGATCGGCGGCGTGGAAGGCGATCGTCGGCCGCAACCGTTTGCCGCCCGCCGCGACCAGATCCTCCCCGATCGCCTCGATGAAGGCGACGTCGGAGGCGACGGTCGCGGCGAGGCGGGCTTCGAAGGCGGGGAGGGCGGCGTGGAGCGGGGCACCGGTCGGCATCTCGCGAGATCGTATCGCGTGCGCATCGGCCACCCCGTAAGGAGGTGGCCGATGCTCGTGCTGCACGAAGCGTAGGGCGCTACGCCCGGAGGTTCGTCCGCCTGCGTAGTCCCTACCTTGGACGTTCGCCGCCGCGACTCACGGGCAGTTCCCCTGGTGGTCGATCAGAACGCCCGGCGTGAAGTAGGTGTCGCCGCCCGAGACCTCGACGAGGGCCGTGAGCGTCCGGTCTCCGGGCACGTTTCCGGGCACCTCCGCGCTCGGATCGTCGCAGACGTCCCACTGAAGGAGGTAGAACTCCCCTCCCGTCGAGTCGCTCAGTTCGCTCGCGTCTCCGATCGAGACGCCGCTCACGAAGATCTCGACGTTCGTGACGGCGGTTCCGGACGGCAGCGTTCCGTTGAGTCCCACGGAGATGTCGAGGAGCTGTCGCGACTCGAAGCCGACCGACGCCCCGGCTTCGGGGTTCGTGATCGAGAAGCCCGAGAGCACGTCGACGGTGATCTCGGCGACCGCCCGATTGCCGGCCGCATCGCGTGCGACCGCTTCGAGGGTCACCTCGCCGCCAGCCACGTTCGTCGCGTCCCACTCGAGTTCGAACCGGTCCCCGGACTGCGTCACGGTCCCATCGATCAAGCTGCCGTTCGCGAAGAAGCGCACGCGCTCCACGCCGACGTCGTCGGTCGCCTCCGCCAGCAGCGTGACCGTGCCGGTGACCACGTCGCCGCCGCTCGGCGCGACCCACGACACCTCCGGCTCCACCTCGTCGTCGTTCGCGACCGTCACCTGCACGGTCGCCTCGTCCGACACCACGCCGTCGTCGCTCTCCGCGACGACGCGGACCTCGGTCTCTCCGTCGGCGAAGAGCGTCGTGTCCCAGGGGATCGTGTGACGCTGGCGGGTGAACGCGCCGGAACTCGGAAGCGCGTCGACCGTGGTCGGTGCGTCCAGGACCGTCTCGCCCACGAAGAACGACACGCGGCTCGCCGCGACGTTGCGTGCCTCGACGATGGCGACGACGTCCACGTCGCCGGCGACCGCTCCGCCCGTCGGTGCGGCCAGGGCCGCCCGGACTTCGCGCTCCACGGCGTCGTCGTCGATCCCGCCTCCGATGCCGGAGCTCGGAACCGAAGCGTCGACCGTGAAGGTGACCGACGCCTCCACCGCGCGTTCCTCGGAGTCGGTCGCGGTCACGACCATCTCGTAGCTGCCGTCCGCGAGGTCGTCGATCGCCGACAGGCGCAGGTTCGTCGAGCCCCGGGGCGCCAGTTCGACGACGCGGCCGTCGAGATCGAGCGTCACCTCGGTCAACGTGGCGTCGGACGACGCACGGACGCCGAAGGCGTGGTCGGGGGCGACGACCTGGCCGCTCGACAGCTGCGTGAAGCCGACCGCGAGTCCCTCGGCCGTCGTGCCGTCGTCGCCGGCCGGTGCCTGTTCACCGCAAGCCGCGACGAGGGCGCCCACCAGCACGAGCGGCGCAACGATTCGAATCCATCGGTTCATGCTCGGTTCCCTCCCGAACGTGCGACGCGTCGCACGTTCGAATCCTCAATCGACCGGGAACGTGACCGCGATCTCCTGATCGAAGGAGACGTCGGACCCGTTGTGCGTGGTGGCGTAGAAGGTGACGATCCCGCGTGCGCCCGTCGTCGGGTTCATGAGCTGCTCGATCGCGACCTCGCCCGGAAGCGAGATGAAGTTGTCGCGCGGTTCCGACAGGCGTTCGACGAAGGTGGAGTCGCTCGACGTGACGCGGCACGGATCCGACTCGGCGCACTGCACGCCCGCCGGGACGGGATGGGCGAGCGAACCACGCGAGTAGAGCGCGCTGTCGCCGGCGATGATCGGGTTGCCGCTCGCGTCGAGGTACTCGATCTCGTAGCCGGTGATCACGCCGCCGAGCGATCCGGCCCGGGCGTGGAACACCACGGAGTGCGAGGCGACCTCGATCCCACCGTCGTCGTCGACCTCGAAGCCGAGCGCGGTCGGCGTGAAGTCCGCACGCACGTCGAACTGCTGCACGGGATCCAACAGGCCGCACCCGGCCACCACGAGTAGCAGGGCGACGCCCAGTCCTGCCGTTGCGATTCGCTTCATTGCCGACTCCTCCCTAATTCTCCGGTGCCGAATATAGAACGGCGAGCGGCGTCCGCCCGCAAGAAAGTCCACAGGAACGCGGGTCCGCGGCTTCGGACCGCACCTTCGGGAACGCCCATCGACCATCCGAGGCTCATGTTCGCACGTGGACGGTGCGCCGGTGCGGCCTCAGGCCGGCTCGGCCCGGGCGTCGCCCGGAACGACGTCCACGGCGGGCGCGTCCGCATCGTGCAGGTGGAAGGAGAGGCGCTTCAGGCCGGCCAGGAAGTCGACCGGTTCGACGTGCACGTGCGGCGGCGCCGTGACGACGACCGGCGCGAAGTTGAGGATCCCCGTCACGCCGGCGGCGACCGCCCGGTCGGCGGCCGGTTGGGCGGCGTCGGCCGGCACGGTGAGGAGGGCGATGTCGATCCTCAGGTCACGGACCACGTCGGCGAGGCGGTCGACCGGATGCACGTGCGCGCCGGAGATCGTGCGACCGACCTTCTCCGGGTCGACGTCGAACAGGGCGCGCAGCAGGAAGCGGTAGCGCTCGAGGTGCGGGTAGTGCGCGAGCGCCTCGCCCAGGCGGCCGACCCCCACGATCGCGACGTTCCACGACCGCGACAGCCCGAGGATCCCCTCGAGCTCCTTGGACAACGACGCGACCGCGTAGCCGGCGCCACGCGTTCCGAAGCTGCCGAAGTAGGCGAGGTCCTTGCGGACCTGGAACGCCGACACCGCGGCACGCTCCGACAGCTCCGCGCTGCTGATCCGCTCGATGCCGTCCTGGCGCACCCGGTCGAGGATCCGCAGGTAGGTGACCAGTCGACCGACGGTCGCGTTCGGAATGCGGCGCTCGTCGTGGGCGCCGGCGCCGCTGGCTCCCTTCGCCGGGCGCTTGATCACCGTGCGAAGTGCTCGATGCCGGCCCCGTTCAGGAGGGTTCGCGCGTCGCTGAGCGCATCGCCGGCGAACGGACCGACGACCAGCTTGACGAGGCCGTCCTCGTCGAGCGGGCGGGCCGAGAACCCGAGCTCCTGCAGACGCTCGATCAGCGGCTCGGCGCTGTCGCGATCGTTGAAGGCGCCGACCTGCAGCAGGGAGCCGTCCGAGGTCGCGGCGGGAGCGGCCGGAGCCGCGTCCGTCTCCGTCGGAGCCGGGTCCGCGTCCGGCTCGGCGGGCGCCGGATCGGGTTCGGCGGGCGTGGGGCTCGCAGATTCGGGCGCGGGCGTGGCGGCCGCGGCGGGTCCGCCCGGGTCGAACACGTACAGGACCGGTTCGATGTCGTAGCCGCCGGCTCGGATCTCGGCGGCGACGGACTGCGCCTGCGACTCCTGGACGTACGGACCGACCAGCACCAGCGTCAGGTTCCCCTGCGTGCCGAGGAACACCGGGTAGCCGTCGGCCCGGAACCGTTCCGCCTGCCGTTCGGCGTTGGCGGGGTCGCCGAAGGCGCCGACCGAGATCCGGTACGGATCGGTGGGGGTCGCGGTCGCGGCCGGTGCGGGTTGCGCTGCGGGTTCCGGCGTCGCGGCCGGTGCGGCCGGTTCCGGCGACGGAGCCGGTTCCGGTGCGGGGTCGGGTTCGGGCGCCGCCGCCTGCGGCTCGGCGTCGCCCGCGGCCGGCGTGGCCGGCACGTCGACGGTGGGCGGGTCGCTGGGCGCGAGCGGGGCCACGGCCGCTCCGGGGGCGGCCGGGGCGTCCTGCGCCGGGGGGTCGGGCTCGTCCGCGTCGGCGGT
>SLSQ01000009.1 GCA_007130355.1 Trueperaceae bacterium | reverse complement strand
GCCCGGTTCGCGGCGACCACCCGCCCGTCCCGCAGGAGCACGATCGCTTCGTGCAGATCGTCCCACCAGGCGGGCGGTGCGTCGCTCACGCCCGCTCCGCCGCCACCCAGCGGTAGCCGCGCCCGCGGACGGTCGCGATCCGCGCGCGACCGAGCGCCTTGCGCAGCTGCGCCACGTGCTGGTCGACCGTCCGGTCGGTCCCGACGAACGCCTCGCCCCAGACCTGGTCGAGCAGCTCCTCGCGGCTGCACACCCGTCCCGGCCGAGCCGCCAGGTGAAGGACCAGGTCGAACTCGCGACGCGAGAGCGGGACCGGCACGCCGGCCCGGGACACGGCGCCGGCGCTCCGGTCGACGATCAGGTCGCCGTCGACGATCCGATCCGCCACCTGGGCCCGCCGGAGCAGGGCGCGCAACCGTGCCGCGAGCTCCGGCGCTCCGTACGGCTTGACCAGGTAGTCGTCCGCCCCGGCGTCCAGGCCGCCCACGCGATCGACCTCGCTGGCGCGGGCGGTCAGCATCAGCACCGGAACGGCCGCCGTGCCTGCGTCGGACCGGAGGTCGCGGAGCAGGTCGTCGCCCGATCGATCGGGGAGCATACGGTCGAGCACGATGGCGTCCGCGCGGCCGCGAAGGCGCCAGGCGGAGGCCGCGTCGGCCGCCGTCACGGTCCGGAAGCCGGCGCGGCCGAGATGCAGCTCGAGCAGCTCGCGTCCGGTCGGGTCGTCCTCGACGATGAGCACGGTGGTCGCCACCTCCGGATCGTACGCCCGCTTCGTCACGGAACGGTCATGGCGGGACGACGGAACCTGACGTTCCCGTGACGTGGACGTGCTCTCCTGGGGCCATGGACGCGTCGCCCCCTTCCACCGCGCTCGATCACGACCTGCAGGAGGTCGTCGCCCTCGTCGTGCGGATGCTGAGCCTGGTGCGGGAGTCGGCCCGGTTCGCCGCCGAGGCGCTGATCGACGGCGATCCGACCGCCGCCGATCGCGCCGCCGCCAACGACCGCGAGATCGACGCGCTGCAGGAGACGCTCGAACGCAGGATCCTGGTGATCATCGCGCGCCGGCAACCGACCGCCACCGACCTCCGCTTCCTCGGCGCGATGCACCGGGCGCTGACCGACGTCGAGCGCGCCGGCGACTACGCGGTGCACGTCGCCCGGGCCGGGGCGGAGCTGGCGGCCTCGCCACCGCTCAAGCGCTACCTCGACATGCGCCGCATGCTCGACGTGGCCGACCTGATGCTCGAGGCCACGATCGCCGCCCTCGCCGACGGCGACGTCGAGGCGGCCCGCCGCGCGCTCGCGATGGACGACGAGATCGACGATCTGTACGAGCAGGTTCAGCGCGAGCTGCTGACGTACATGATGGCCGACCCGGCCACCGTCCCGGTCGCCACCAAGCTCCTCGCCGTCGGACGGCACCTGGAACGACTCGGCGACCACGTCGAGAACGTGTGCGAGCACATCGTGTTCTGGCGTAGCGGCGAACGGCTCTGACCGATCGGCTACGCTCGGACCCGTGTCCGACCGGTCCGAACCGCAGGGGAGCTGGATCCGCTTCGTGGACCCCGAGCGGACGGGGCCGGCACCACCGGACCGGTCCCGCCCGCTGCGGCGCCTCCTGCGCCGCGCGGTCCTGCTCCTGTCGCTCCTGGCGGCCACCGCCGCCCTGGCGGGGATCGAACGCGCCCGCGGGACGGAGGAGCGGGTCGCGGCCGCGA
Organism: Trueperaceae bacterium; assembly: GCA_007130355.1. Lineage (GTDB taxonomy): Bacteria > Deinococcota > Deinococci > Deinococcales > Trueperaceae > SLSQ01. The sequence goes on along the minus strand of SLSQ01000009.1, from coordinate 8,013 downwards.
TCGCGCACGGTCCGCCCGATCGGGCCGCGTTCTGGACGCGGCTGCAGGCCGGCGTGCGCGGCCCGCCGCGCGTCGGGCTGCAGATCGGACACGAGCACGCCGAGCGTCATCCGGACGAGCTCGCTCGGCTCCGGACCAGCACCGGCGCGGAGGCGGACGGCGTCCGCGAGGTCGACGTGAACCGTTCGGTGGCCGAAGCGGCGGCCGAGCGCCTGCTCGCGGCCGGCGTGCGCGTCGACCTGCTGCCGGCGACCGTGCCGCCCGGCTACCGGGCGGACCTGCTGGTGGCGCTGCACGCCGACGCGAGTCCCGACCCCACGCGGCGGGGCGCGAAGGCCGCGCACCCGGTGCCGGCCCGCACCGCCCGGGAGCCGTGGGCGCTGCGCACGATCCTCGACCTCTACCTCGAGGCGTCCGGCCTGCCCGACGACGACGCGAACGTGACCGGCGCGATGCTGCGGTACTACGCCTTCGACGCGCGCCGCTTCCGCCACGCCGCCGCCCGGTCCACCCCCGCCGTGATCCTCGAGATGGGGTACCTGACGCATCCGGACGACCTCGCTTGGCTCTTGGACCCGGTCGGTCCGGCCGAGGCGCTCGCGGACGCGATCGTGCGCTACCTGGCGGCGATCGACCGCTGGCATCCGGGGCTCGCCCGCGATCCTCCCCCCGACGTGGTGCGCATCCCGCCGCCCTGAGCCCGGTGTCCTCCCGGGACATTCGGCACCGGCCCCCGTGCTAGCGTGCCGCCATGCGTACGATCGGCTTTTTCTTGTCCCTGACGGCTCTCCTCCTGGTTTCGGCCTGCCGCGCGCCGCAGTCGGACGGGTCGCCCTCGGCCGCGGCGGCGGGCGGGTCCGCAACGGCCGCCCTGATGCGGATCGAGCTTCCGGACGATCCGGTGGTCGGCCCCGCGCAGGTCGAGGTGTTCCTGCTCGACGGCGACACGGGGGTCGAGGGCGCCGACGTCGAGGTCGTCGGCGACATGACCCACGCCGGCATGGAGCCGGTCATCGCCGACGCCGGAACGGTCGATCCCGGCCTCTACCGCACCGAAGACTTCCGGTTCACCATGGCCGGCGACTGGATCCTGACCGTCACCGCCACCCTCCCGGACGGAACCACGGTGCGCGAGGAGGCGTTCGCCACCGTCTCCTCGCCGTGAGCCGCCGCGTCCCGCTGCCGACGGCGGGCGCGTTCACCGACCAGCCGCGCGGCTTCGACCTGCTCTCGCTCCCCGGTCTGCGGCGCTTCCTTCGGTGGCGCTACGCCCGGCTCGTGTTCCAGATCCCGCTGCTCGTGCTGGCGATCTTCGTGATCGTGGACGGCCTCGCCGGCCGGCAGCTCGCCCCACGGAACGTCGCGACCACCGCCAGCTGGCTGCACTACCGGGGCCTGGTGGTCGTCGCTCTGGCGCTGATCGGCAACGCCTTCTGCGCCGCCTGTCCCCTCATGCTGACGCGCGGCCCGGCGAACGCCGTGAAGCGTCTGCTGGGCCGCGAACGGCGCTGGCCGTCGTGGCTCCGCTCGAAGTGGCTCGTGATCGTTCTGTTGGCCGCGATTCTCGTGTCGTACGAGGCGTTCGGCCTCTGGGCCAGCCCGTGGCTGACCGCGTGGATCGTGATCGCCTACTTCGTCGGCGCCTTCGCGATCGACGTGCTCTTCCCCGCCGGCACCTTCTGCCGCTACGTCTGTCCGCTCGGCAACTTCAACTTCGCCTTCGCCAGCGTCTCGCCGACCCAGATCGCCGCCGTCGATCCGGAGGTATGCCGAAGCTGCGAGGAGAAGCCGTGCCTGCACGGGCGCGAGACGTACGCCGACCCCGCCCGGGCCCGCGGCGAGTTCGCGCACGTCGAACCGTCGCGGGTGGTGGCGTTCAACGGCGAGGGGCGCTTCCCCGGCTGCGAGACCCGATTGATGGTGCCCACGATGACCGGGTCGATGGACTGCACCTCCTGCTTCAACTGCGTGCGCGCCTGCCCGTACGACAACGTCGGCCTGGTGGTCCGCTCGCCGGCGCGCGAGGCCACGACCGACGCCTGGCGCCGCCGCTGGGGGCTTCCGGCCGTCCTCCTCGGCGTGCTGCTGCTCTGGTGGGGGCTCCTGAACGCGGTCCAGATGGTGCCGCCGTTCTTCGACGCCGCGGCCTGGCTCTCGAGCACCCTCGGCATCGGCCGCGAAGCGACGCTCCTGGCCCTGATCTTCGCGGCCGTCACGGCGCTGGGAACGGCCGTCTCCTTCGCCGTGTCGGTCGCGGCGGACCGCATCGGCGGCAAGCGCACCTCCCCCGGACGCGCGCTGCTGCGATGGGGCTACGTGCACCTGGTCCTCGCCTTCGGGTTCTGGGCGGCGCACTACCTGTTCCACTTCCTCACCGGCGCCGTCTCGATCGTGCCGGTCTTCCAGCACTTCTTCGAGTGGCGCGGCTTCGACGTGACGCCGAACTGGCGGCTGGCCCGCCTGGTCCCGAGCGCCGCGCTGTTCCCGCTGACCGCCGGGATCGCATCGGCGTACGCGCTGGTGGCGGCCTGGGTCGCGATCCGCATCGCGGCCCGCGACTTCGGTCGCCGCGCCGCGCTGGCGATGTGGCCGATGCTGCTCTTCGTCGTGGCGCTCGCGGTGGCGCAGGTCCTGATCCTGTCGCTGCCGATGGAGATGCGCGGCACGATTCTGGGCCCGACCTCGTGACCGGAGCCGGTCCGCGCGTCGCCCGCCTCCTCGCCCTCGCGGCCCTGCTCTCGGGTGCCGCCCCGGCCGCTGCGCACGATCCGCCGGAGCCGCTCCCGCCGTGCAGCTACGACGACCGACCCGCGCGCATCGTGCCCCCGGACGACGGACGGTGGACGGTGCTCGACACCGTGTTCGCCCTCCCCGAACGGTGGCGGCCGGACGATCTCGTCCCGGTCCGCCAGGCCGGCCTGCCCGACGATCGGCTCGTGCGCGCGCTGATCGTGCCCGACCTGCGCGCCATGGTCGAGGACGCTGCGGCGGCCGGCGTGCGCTTCCGGCTCTGGTCCGCCTTTCGCAGCGGGCCGGTCCAGGCCGACACGTTCGACTCCTGGAGCGCTCGGCTCGGTCGTGAGGCGGCGCTGCGCGTCAGCGCTCGGCCCGGCCACTCCGAGCACCAGCTCGGCACCGCCATCGACCTCGGCGCCGCCGACGGTCCGGCCCCGTGGGATCTGGACGACTTCGGCGTCACGCCGGAGGGCGCCTGGCTGATCGACCACGCCTGGCGCTACGGCTTCGTGCTGTCCTACCCGCGCGGGGCGGAGGACCGTGCCTGCTACGCCTACGAGCCGTGGCACTGGCGCTGGGTCGGACGCGAGGTGGCGCAGCGGATCCACGCTTCGGGGGCGCTGCCGCGCGAGGCGCTGTGGGCCTGGCGGGAGGAGCTCGCCGCCGACGTCGACGCCGGAGGGGCCGAGCCGTGACCGGCCGCCCGCGCCGGCTCGCGTGGGGGTTGCTGCTCCTCCTGATCGCGGCGCCCGTGGCCTGGGCCCACCCGACGATCGTCTTCGGCGAACTGTCGACCGATCCATCGCCTCCACGCGCCGACGCACCGGTCGAGGTGCGCTTCACGCTGCACGATCCGGTCGAAGCGCCGGTCGAGCAGGCGATCGTCTTCCTCGAGGCGACCTACCGGCCGCCCGGAACCGTGGCGCCCGGCCCGCCTCCGGGCGAGGCCGCCGACCCCGAAGCGCTCGCACCCGACGGCAGCGTGCGTTCCGACGGGAACGATCCGGACGCGACCGAGGCGGAGGACGCGCCCGCGCTCCCGCCGGGCGGGTTCTTCGCCTCCGACGAGTTCGAGGAGGTCACCCCCGCCGACTACCGCACGACCGTCGTGTTCCCCTACGACGGGGAATGGACGGTCACGCTCCGCGACCGCACCTACCGCCAGGAGGAGACGAACGCGACCATGACGTTGACGGTCGGACCGGCGGGCACGGAGGAGCCGATCACCTTCCTGTTCCCGCCGACCGCCATCGGACCGCAGAGCCTGGCGGCCTGGCTCATCTGGCTGGTCGGCGTCCCGTTGCTGGCGGGTGCGGTGGTCACCGTCCTGGTGCTCCGATCCGCGCACCCCGACGTCGAGGAGGACGCTGCCGACGAGGACGAGGAGAACGAGGACACCGGCGAGGACGAGGAGCGCGGCGGCGGGTGACCTTCTTCGAGCAGACGTCGGGAACGTGGGTGAACGCGGTCGCCGTCCTGGTCGGCTCGGCGGCCGGCCTCGCGCTGCGTGGCCGCATGCCGGAACGGACGGTGACCGTGGTGATGCAGGCGATCGGGCTCACCACGGTGTTCCTCGGCCTCCACAGCGCCTGGGACCTCGCCGCGGTCGAAGCGCCACCCGGCATGCTCGTGGCGCTGCTCGCCCTCGCGGCCGGCGGCGCGCTCGGCGAGACGCTCCGCATCGAGGAGCGGCTCGAACGAATCGGCGACCTGCTGAAGCGGCGGTTCCGGAGCGAAGGACGGTTCACCGAGGGGTTCGTCGCCGCCACGCTGCTGTTCTGCGTGGGGCCGCTGACGCTGCTCGGCGCGATCCAGAACGGCCTCACCGGCGATCCCTCCTTCCTGCTCCTCAAGAGCGCCCTCGACGGCCTCTCGGCCCTCGCCCTGGCCACCACCTTCGGGCTCGGCGTCTCCGCCTCGGCGCTCGTGATCGTGCTCTACCAGGGGGCGCTGTCGCTCGGGGCCGGGGCGTTGACGCAGGCGCTCCCCGATCCGGCGACCGACCCGCGCGTGCTGCTCGTGAACGGCGTGGGCGGTCTGATGATCGTCGGCCTCGGCCTCGGGCTGCTCGGCCTGCTCAAGGTCCGCGTGGCCAGCATGCTGCCCGCCCTGCTGGCGGCACCGCTGCTCTGGTGGCTCCTCGGCTTCGCCTTCTGACGGCGCCGATGCGCCCGCATCGGGTACCCTTCCGGCCATGGAGATCGGCGACGACGAACTCGCCCGCCTGGCCGAGCTGGCGCGGATCGACCTCGACCCGACCGAACGCGTCGCCCTGAAGGCCGACCTGGCGGCGCTGCTCGGCGCGTTCCAGGCGGTCCGCGACGCCGACGACGATCCGGACCGTCCGCCGTTGCTGCGTCCCGGCGATCCGGTGGACGGCCTGCGCGACGACGTCGTCGCGCCCGGCCTCCCGCCGGAGCGGGTGCTGGATCACGCGCACGGATCGGTCGACGGCCGCATCCGCGTGCCCCGGACCGCCGGCGACGACGGCTGAACGGACACGGCGCCCGCTGGCCGGCCGCCCGCACGTCGGCCCGGCGCGCCGCGTCAGCCTAGCCGGTCGCCGCCTACGAACGGCCGGAGCGCATCCGGCAACTGCACGACGTCGTCCTCGGTCCGGTACGTCTCGACCAGCGCCGCGACCGTCCGTGGGAGCGCCAGCGCGCTGCCGTTGAGCGTGTGCACCGGCTCGGGACGACCCTTCCCGCCCGGGCCGCCGGGGCGGGCACGCGTCCGCATCCTGCGCGCCTGGAAGTCGGTCAGGTTGCTCACGCTGCTGACCTCGAGCCAACGGTCCTGGCCCGGGGCGTACGCTTCGAGGTCGTACTTCTTCGCCTGGGTGAAGCCCATGTCCCCGCTGCACATCGAGAGCCGCCGGTACCGGAGCCCGAGCTCGTCGAGCAGGCCCTCGGCGAGTTCGGTCATCAACTCGAGCTCGTCGTAGCTCGCCGCCGCCGGCGAAAATACGACCATCTCGACCTTGTCGAACTGGTGGACCCGGTTCAGGCCGCGCACCTCCTTGCCGTGGCTGCCCGCCTCGCGTCGGAAGCAGGGGGTCGAAGCGCAGATCCGCAGCGGCAGCGCGTCCTCGTCGAGGATCGCGTCCCGATAGAGGTTCGTGACGACGACCTCGGAGGTGGGGATCAGGTAGAGGCCGTCGTCGACGCGGTACATCTGCCCCTCCTTGTCGGGGAGCTGTCCGGTCGCGGTCGCCGACGCTTCGTTCGCGAGCAGGGGGACGCGCACCTCCTCGTAGCCGGCCGCCGCGAGGCGCGCGAGGAAGAACGCCTCGAGCGCTCGCACCAGCCGGACGCCGTCGCCGCGCAGGACGGGGAACCCGGCGCCGGTCACGCGCGCGCCCGCCTCGAGGTCGAGCCACCCCTTGCGCGTCAGGAACGCCCAGTGCGGCTCCGGCTCCGCCAGCGGAGCGATGCCCTGCCGTTCGTGCACGACGACGTTGTCCTGGGGTCCGGCCCCGTCCGGCACGCTCTCGTGCGGCACGTTCGGGATCTCCAGGCGGAGGCGATCGATCCGGTCGCGCAACGCCCGCTCCCGCTCCTCGAGACGCTTCGCCTCCGCCGACACGCCGGCCACCTCGCGCATCGCTTCGGAGGCGTCCTCGCCCGCGCGCTTGGCCGCGCCGATCCGCTTGGCTCCGGCGTTGCGGCGCGCTTGGAGCTCCTCGAGCTCCTGGCGCAGCAGGCGATGCTCCTCGTCGAGGAGAAGCAGGTCGTCGAGCGCCGCTTCGGCGCCTGCGATCCGTTTGGCGCGGACGCCGCGCCGGACCGTCTCGGGATGTGCACGGAGGAGGGCGGGATCGAGCATGCCGCAGCGTACCCGAACGGTCACGAGAGCCGTGCTACGCTTCGCTCGTGTCCGTCGAGGTCCTCACCTTCCGGCTCGAAGCGCGGGGCGGTCCCGCCGGTCGTCAGGTGCTCCGCACCGACGCCTCGGACCGCAACGTGCGGCTCGAGTGCGAAGCCCGCTTCGAGGGTCCGCTGCCGCGCGCGGAGGTGGTGCAGCTGAGCCGCTGCCGCCCGGAGGACGGCGTCAGCTACGCCTTCCAGGAGCGCACCCGCGACCGGAACGGAACCCGCGGCTTCCGCATCGACCTGGATGGCCGGGCCGGACTGATCCGGTTCACGCCCAGCGACGGCGACCCGGCCGAGGCTCCGGCGATCGAGGAGGTCCGCGACCCGCTGTCGCTCCTGCGCGAACTGCGCCGAACCGGGCCCGAGGTGCAGCGGATCCGGCTTCCGATGCTCGGCAAGACGGTCGAGGCGCGCGCCGTCGGCGAGACCGACCTGGAGACCGACCTCGGACCGAAGCGGGCGCGCGCCTTCCTGCTCCACCCGGGCGGGGCCTGGGTCTGGATCGACGTCGCGCCGCCGCACGCCGTGCTCAAGCTCGCGCAACGCACCGTCGAGGGTCGGGTCGACGCCCTGCTCTCCTCGATCGCCCAGGAGGCGTCGATGCCGCTGTGGGAGGAGCTCGACGACGGCCGGAAGGGGTCGAGCCGCCGACGCAAGCGGCGGCGCCGGGGCCGTGGCGGACGGGCACGGAGCGGCAAGGGCGGACGCGGCGGAGAACGCGCAGGTGGCGGTCGTGGCGGGGGTCGCAGCGGCGCCGGTGGCGGCGGCGGTGGCGACGACGGCTGATCCGGCCTTCGTCCCTGCGGCGGACGCCGACCGCGCCCGAGCGTGGTTGTACGGTCGGTCGCGGGGCGGCGCGCCGCGCGATCCGGAACGGATGCGCCGGCTGCTCGCCCGCCTCGGTACCACCGGACCGGCCCACGTCGTGCACGTCGTCGGAACGAACGGCAAAGGCGGCGTCGCCGCCCGCATCGACGCCGCCGTGCGGGCCGCCGGCGAACGCTCCCTCCGCTTCCTCTCGCCGCACGTCGAACGGTTCTCCGAACGGATCGCCGTGGACGGCCTCGAGATCGACGACGCCTCGGTCGTGGCGTTCGTTGCGGCGCTCCGGAGCGCCCGTCCGCCCATCGACGGCGCCTTCTTCGAGCTGGTCCTGGCGCTCGCCCTGCACCACGCGCGCGAACGGGACGCGGACTGGGCAGTGGTCGAGGCGGGGGTCGGCGCCGCCCGCGACGCCACCTCGGTCCTGGACCGCGTCGTCGCCACCGTGATCACGAACGTCGGACCCGATCACCTGGCCGAGCTGGGTCCCACCGTCCTGGAGGTGGCGCGGGACAAGGCGGCGGCGCTCCGGACCGGGGTGCCGGCGGTCACCGGCGCCGAGGGCGCGGCCCTCGACCTGATC
>SLSQ01000040.1 GCA_007130355.1 Trueperaceae bacterium | reverse complement strand
GCCGGTCCGGAAATCCTCGCGATCTTGCCTTGGATGGCCATGTTCTCTCCCCTTACTCCATCTTGATGTCGAAGCCGATCGCGCTCCGCACCAGATCCTTCATGTACTCGGTGGCGTCGCCCTCGTCGCCGAACGCGGCTCCGAGGCTCGGTACCGGCAGCAGCACGGGCAGATCCCGCCCGCGCATGGCGCGCTCCGTAGCGGCGACCGGATCGGGGACCAGGCCCTCGTCGACGATGACCAGGCCGTAGGCGTCCTCCTCGACCATCGACACGAGCGTCTTCTCCGCATCCGACGGTTCGGCGACGCGGACGTCGACCCCCGCCAGCCGGTAGCCGGTGGCGGTCTCGGCGTCGGTCAGCACCACGACCCTATGCACGGCCCAGCTCCTTCTCGAGGCTCTCGCGCGGCAGCTGGTAGTAGGCACCGCGGGCGAGCAGGCGCAGCTTCGCGGCCTCGGCCTCCTTGGCCCGCAGGTAGCGGACCACCACGGCGATCCCGACCGGTTCGCGCCGAGCCGCGCGCAGCGCGGCGGTATCGAGCGCTTCGCGGATCGCGCGCTCCGCCGACGCCAGGTCCTCCGCCTCGGCCAGCGCGGCGAAGGTGCGGCTGCCGAGCTCGCCGGCGGCGGACAGGCCCTCGGCGGCGAGACGCTCGAAGGCGTCCCGGCCGATTTCACGGCCGCCCGGAACGAACAGCGAACCGACGTCGACGTCGCGTCCGTGCACCTTGAGCGCCGTCCGCACGTTCGCCGCGTCGATTTCGCGTCGGACGTGGGCACGGAACGACTCGGGCCGATCGGAACCGAACGCCTCGTCCAGGAGACTGGCGAAGTACGCCTGGTCGAGGGCGACCTCGAAGGCGAGCAGCGAGCGGTCCTCGACGTAGCGGCGGGCCGCCTTGGCGAACGGTCCGGCCAGCGGATGCTTCGTGATCGCGAGCGCCTGCGCGGCGGCGGGCAGGTCGGCGGCGGCCACCAACGCCTCGAGCGCGGCGGGCCGCAGATCGCCGGCGCCGGTGAGCGCCTCGCCGAGGTCGTCGGGACGCCGTCCGGCGTGGTGCGCGCGCGCCACCGTCTTGAGATCCTCGAGGTCGTAGCGGCGCAGCAGCGCCGCGATCATCGCGCGCGGCGCGCCGTCGGCGAACTCGAGCATGCGACGCGTGGTCGCGTGGAAGTCCTCGGCGAGCGCGTCGTCGACCGCCCGGAGGGCGTTCTTGGTGCGCGCGCCGGCCTCTTCGTACGCCGCGGCGTACGGTGTCTGGGCGAACACGGTCTGGAAGGCGCGGATGTCCTCGGCGGCCAGCGCCGACGCGTACGCGTCGGACCCGAGGAGCCGGGACGACATGCCGCGCACGCGGGCGTTGACGTAGCCGAATTCGATCGACATCTAGCCCTCCTCGTTCGTCAGGGCCGAAGCCACCTCCGAGGCGAGATCGTCACGGAGCGCCTCCAGCCGGCCGGGCAGCGTGTTCGCGACCGCGGTGCGTCCGGTGACCACCTTGACGCCGAGCCGGACGGAGGCGTCGGTGCGTAGTTCGGCGTTCGGCGCGACGTCGGCCGCCACGGACTTCGCGACCGCCTCGTCGTCCGGGTGGACGATCACGGCGTCGACCGTGCCGGTGGCGCCGTCGAGCGCCTCCTTCAGGAGCGCTTCGAGCACGGTTCGGTACCGGTCCTCGTCGTTCTGGAGCGCGTCGAGCTCCCCCTCAACCTCGCGGAAGACCGATTCGATGGCCTCCTGCTGGGCGTTGAGTCGCTGCGATGCGGCCTCGAGCTGGGCGGCGCTGCGCGCACGGACGCGCGCGGCCTCGCGTTGCGCCTGCGCCTGCCGTTCACGGGCGGCCACCAGGGCCTCCGCTTCGCTCTCCGCTTCCGCGACGATCGCAGAGGCGCGTTCCCGCGCCTCTGCGAGGATGGCTTCGATCTCCGCGCTCGCTTCCTTGTCAAGCAGAGCAGCCAGATCCGCCATGCAGGTCAGCCGATCTGACCGTTCAGGAAGAAGGCGATGACGAAGGCGAAGATGATGATGGTCTCGGGCAGCACGAGGTAGATCAGCAGCTGACCGAACGCTTCGGGACGCTCGGCGAGGGTGCCGGCTCCGGCCGAACCGATGGCGGCCATCGCGATCCCGACGCCGATGGCGGCGACGCCGATCGCGAGCGCGGCGGCCAGAGCGACCATGCCGTCGCCGATGGTGCGACCGGCTTCCGCGTCCTGCGCGAAGGCGAGACCGAGGATCGAGGCGACGAGGACCAGGATGGTGGTGATACCGAACTTCTTCATGCTTTCCCTCCATGGAGCCGGAACGGCGTGTAGGCTCGGCCACTCGATTCGTAGAAGCCGAACTTGGTGAAGAATTCCACGAGCTGCAGACGAAGCGGCTGCATCGTGTGGCCGACGAGCGTGAGGAGCACCGCGGTGAGGTTGATGACGACGGCCACGAGGACGCCGAGCAGCTCACCGAGCACCGGAACGGGGATGGCGCCGTTGATCGCGAAGCCGGCGTCGACGCCGAGGTTCGCCACCAATGCGGCCGAGAGGCCGACGGCGAAGAGACGAAGGTAGCTCAGGATGTTGCCGGAGTTCGAGATGACCTCGACCAGCATGAGCGGCATTCGAGCGAGCACGGTCGCCACCAGGAAGACCGCCATCAGCAGTCCGAAGACCGTGAGCACGGCGGGTCCGACGAAGTCCTGCAGGTAGGCGGTCGCGAACAGCACGATGCCGGTCAGGCCGGAGAACATCCCGATGCCCTCCCAGAGGTGCCGCGGGTCGGCGTGCTTCCAGCCGTAGTAGGCACGGATGCCCCAGCCGAGCAGCACCTGCAGCACGCCGAAGGCGAGCGTAATGATCAGGACCGGCTGGAAGACCTCGACCCGGAAGATCAGGATCTCGAAGATGCCGCGATCGCCGGGGTAGAAGATCGGGCGGTCGGCGGGCCACCGTTCGAAGAAGTTCCCGAACACCTCGCCGTACACGATCCCCCACACGATCGCCCATCCCGCGCACCAGGCGATCACGGTGCTCACGCCGTGCAGGTTGCGGTTCGGGATGGTGATGTTGAGCGGCCCCAGGCCGAAGTCCTCGCCCTTCTTCCAACGCGACCGCAGAAGGAGCGCGAAGGCGAGGAAGATGGCCCCGTAGGCGGCGTCGCCGACCACGATGCCGAAGAAGAGCGGGAAGAAGATCGCCAACGTCCAGGTCGGATCGAACGATCCGTACTTCGGCGGGGCGAACAGCTTGAGCAGGCCCTGGAACGGGCGCATCCACTCCGGGTTCGAGAGCTTGGTGGGCACGCCCACGTCGTGGTGCTCGTCGGCGAGCCGGTGCTCGACGATCAGGTCGTCGCCGAACTGCTTGCGGAGCCCGTCGACGACCTTGCGGACGTCGGCGCTCGGAACCCAGCCCCGGAGGGCGAAGCCGTAGCGGCCGGCCGCCAGGTCCTCGAGCCGTTCGAGGCGCCCGTGGTGGTTCGAGGCGACGGCGAACAGGGTCGTGAGCTTCGGGCCGTGCTGCCCGGCCAGCTTCTCGAGCTGCTGGTCGAGCGAGGCGCGGCGCTTCGGCAGCTGCTGCGACCGCTCCTCCATCAGGTGCACCGCCTTGGCGACGTCGAGGTGCGCGTAGCGGCCCGGAAGCTGCAACGGCGCCACGCCGGCCTTGGTCAGCGCGCGGCGGAGTAGGTCCCGATCGCGGCGCAGGGCGACGACGATGACCAGCCGTTGCTCGCCGTACGGTTGATGCGACAGGTGGAGCCGGTCCTCGAGATCTTCGGAGAGCGAGGCCTCGATCGAGGCGACGTCGTCGGCGGCCGCGAGGAACGGGATCCCGACGAGGTAGCGGCCCTGGTCGAGCTGCGCCAGGGTCGGGGCCAGCTGCCGGAAGACCGGCAGGTGCTCGGCGACGACGGTGGCCTCTTCCCTGGCCTGCGCCCGTTCGGCGAGGACCGAGTCGACCTGGGATCCGACGTCGTTGACGAACGCCTCGATCTCGGCCAGGTCGCCCGGCACCTCGCTGCGCGGTGCCGGGGCGGCACGCTGCGCCGAAAGCGCCTCGCGGAGGTTCTCGATCCGCGTACGCACCGCCGACCAGCGGTCGGCCTCGTCGCGGTCGGTCCCCTCGAGCCGATTGCGGTCGAGTCCGAGGTCCTCGTCCGGTTCGAGCGGGTCGACGTGGACCACCCCGAGGCTCTGCAGCGACTGCAGCACGTCGCGGGCGGAGCTGCGCCGCCCGACGACGGTGAGACGGTCCATCGGGGCGATCATGGCAGGACGCGCTCCACGACCGTCCGCGTCGCGTCCGCTCGGCGCCGGTCGGCGCGCGCGCGGATCGCCTGGACGTCCTTCTCCGCAGTGGAGAGGATCTCGGTACGTTCGGCTTCGGCCTCGCGGTCTCCGGCCTCGCGCTGCTCGTGCGCGACGCGCTCGGCGCGCTCCCGGGCGTCCGTGAGCACGGCCTCGGCCTTCTCCTTCGCCTCAGCGACGAGGTCGGCGGCCTCCTTCTGGGCGGCCTCTACCTTGTCGGCCAAGGTCCGTTCCTGGTCGACGAGGCGCTTCAGCAGGTTGTCTCCCTGAGCGTCCAAACGCCCCTCCTCTCATCCCGGCAGCACGTGACGCCGTCACGGCTGCGGCGGTGGCGGTACGTGATTACGAGCGGATCGTGATGGAAGCGCCCGATGGGCACGCCACGTCCCCCTCGTGCGCTGCCGAGCGACGATACCCCCTGGTCGTGGGAGTGTCAATTCGGGACGGATGTCCCGCACAGCCACGGAACCCCGTCCACGACGGAGTTCGCGTTCACCTCCTACGGCTCCGGACGAATCCGGTGGGGAGCCGCGAACGGCGTTCCGCCTCCCGCGCGGCGAGCGCCGCGTGCAGCTCCGCCAGCTCGTCGTAGGCGGCACGAAGCTCGTCGGCGGCGAGCCCGCTCGGCGTGGCCAGGCGCTCCTGCACCTGCTGGAGCCGCTCCCGCAGACGCCGCCGCACCGACTCGGCGCCCCGGTCCAGGACCCGTTCGCGCAGGCGCGAGAGGCCGGTCGCGAGGCTCCGCTCCCGCTGCGCCGAGCGGCCCGCGTCGGGGTCGAGCTCGTGCTCGAACAGGCGCGAGAACAGGACCGCCCCTTCGTCCCGCGCGCGGTAGCGCGCCAGGACCCGGTCGGCGTCGTGCCCCTCCTCGTCGCAGACACGGGCGAACTCGCGCAGGCGCGACGGGTCGAGCTCGGCCGGCACTTGCTCGAGCACCTTCGGCAACCGCGTCCGCAACCGACTCGGGTCGGCGAGCAGCACCGCCATGACCTCGATCTCGATCGCCGCCACCGCGTCGTCGTCGGCGACGCCGACCCCCTGCCGCATCCCCCGGACCTGGACCTCGTCGAGCGGACGCCGGCGCCGCGCGTCGAGCCAGGCGTTCAGGCGCGCCTCGTCGAGACCGAGCGCGTCGGTCACCAGCCGCCGCATCTCGGCGGCCACCTCGTCCTGCACCCCGCGCGGCGTCATCGCCGGAGCGAGCGCCTCCAGGATCGCCTTGCGTCCTTCGGCGGTGTTCGGGTCGTGCGCCTCCATCACCGACCGGAACCGGAACCGCACCTCCGAGGCGCCGGACCGCAACGCCTCGGCGAACGCCTCGATCCGGCCGCCGAGCACGGCGTCGGCCGGATCCGTACCGCCGGGCACGGTGATCGCCTTCACCAGGAAGCGCCGGCCCACCGCCCGGTCGAGCCCCGCGAGCACCGCGCGCTGGCCCGCCTCGTCGGCATCGAACGCCAGCAGCAGCTTGTCGGCGTCGAGGCGCGCGAGCTCGTTCGCCTGCGCCTCGGTCAACGTCGCGCCGAGCGCCGCGACCGCGTGGTCGAAACCGGTCTGGTGCAGGGCGATCACGTCCATGTAGCCCTCGACCACCAGCGCCTCGCCCCGTTCGCGGATCTTGGCGCGCGCCCGGTCCAGCCCGTAGAGCGTCGCCCCCTTGTCGAACAGCTCGGTCTCCGGGGTGTTCAGGTACTTCGGCAGCGCGTCGCCGAGCACCCGGCCGGCGAACGCCACCGTCCGGCCGAGGCGGTCGCGGATCGGGAAGACCACGCGGCCCCGGAAGCGGTCGTAGCGGCGGCCGCGCTCGTTCTCCGAAAGCAACCCGGCCGCGAAGAGGGTCTCGTCGTCGACCCCCTCGGTGCGGGCGTGCTTGAGCAGTCCGTCCCACGAGTCGGGCGCCCAGCCGAGGCCCCACGCCTCGATGCTCTCGTCGCTGAGGCCGCGGCCACGCAGGTAGTCGAGCGCCTCGCCGCCGAGCCGGTCGCGGAACCACGCCTCGGCGAGCCGGTGCACCGCCATCAGATCGCGCCGGGCGCCGGCCTTCGGACCGGGCGCGGCCGCTTCGACCTCGATCCCGGCGCGTTGGCCGAGCAGCTGCAGCGCCTCGACGAACTCGACGCCCCGGGTGCGCATCACGAAGTCGAACAGGTCGCCCTTGGCGCCGCAGCCGAAGCAGTAATAGAAGCCGCGGCCGACGTGGACGTGGAACGAGGGGGTCTTCTCGGCGTGGAACGGGCAGAGGCCCTTGAGCCGGTCGCGTCCGGCGGGCTTGAGCGCGACCGTCTCCCCGACCACCTCGGCCAGGTCGACGCGTTCCCGGATGCGTTCCTTGGCGTCGTTCACCGGGACCTCCTCGCGACCGGGCGCAGGCGCCGCCCGGCCGCCGGGCGGCTCACGGCCGGTCCGTTGCGCTCTCCGCCGAGGCCGCCGGATAGAGCGGCAGATGCCCGAGCGCGATCACGTCCTCCCGCTCGTCGCCCTCCGTGAACACCACGAGCGTCGCCGCCACCTCCGCCCCGACCTCGCTCAGAAGGTCGGTGAGGGCGTGGAGCGTGCCCCCGGTCGAGACTACGTCGTCGATGATCGCGACGCGGCGGCCCGCGAGGCGCGGAACGTCCCCGCCGTCGAGCACCAGGTCCTGGGGCCTGCCGGTGGTGATCGACACCACGCTCCGCACCACGGCGTCGACCATGTACGGCTTCTCGGTCTTGCGGACGACGACGTACGGCAGACCCGTCCGGCGCGACAGCGCATGGGCGAGCGGCACCGCCTTCACCTCCGGGGTCACCAGCGCCTCGATTCCGGGCGGCATCCGCGCGGCCAGTTCCTCGGCCGCGGCCTCGACCAGGGCGGTGTCGCCCAGCAGGTTCAGGAGCGCGACGGAGACGCCCCCGACGTCGATGACGGGCAGTTCGCGCGTCTCGGTTCCGATGCGGACCTCGTGCGTGTTCATGTCAGCGGTTCCTCTCGGCACGGTGCGTCACGCCCGGAGCCTACCGCGCACGGCGGAGCCGCCCTTCGGGCGCTACGACGCACGGCGCGCGGGCCGTGCGCGCGGGCCGTCCGCGCCATGCTACCGGCGCCGGGCCGACGGCGACGCCGGTGGTACGCTCGTGCCCGTGGAGGACGTCGCCCTCAGACCCGCGAGCTTGGCCGACTACGTCGGCCAAGCTCGGCTCAAGGAGAAGATGCGGGTGGTCCTCGGAGCCGCGCGCGCCCGGGGCGAGGCGCTCGACCATCTGCTCCTGTACGGACCGCCCGGACTGGGCAAGACCACCCTGGCGCACGTCGTCGCCAACGAGCTCGGCGTCGGCATCCGCGTCACGAGCGGTCCGGCGATCGAGAAGCCGGGCGACCTGGCGGCGATCCTGGCGAACGCGGTGCAACCGGGCGACGTGGTGTTCATCGACGAGATCCACCGCCTCGGGCGGGCGGCCGAGGAGCACCTCTACCCGGCCATGGAGGACTTCGCGATCGACCTGGTGCTCGGGCAGGGACCGTCGGCCCGCACCCTGCGGCTCGACCTTCCGCGCTTCACGTTGATCGGGGCCACCACCCGTCCGGGCCTGATCAGCGGTCCGCTCCGCAGCCGCTTCGGAATCCTCGAGCACCTCGAGCACTACACCGACGAGGAGCTCGCCGACGGCGTGGCTCGGGACGCCTCGCTCCTCGGCTTCGCCCTCGACCGCGACGCCGCCCTCGAGATCGGTCGACGATCCCGCGGCACGATGCGCGTCGCGAAGCGGCTGCTGCGCCGCGTCCGGGACTACGCCGAGGTGGCGGGCGAGGACCGCGTCGGGCGGGAGCGCACCCGGGCGGCGCTCGACGAGCTCGGGGTCGACGACCTGGGGCTGGACCGGCGCGACCGGACGGTGCTCGAGACGGTGATCGTGCGGTTCGCCGGCGGACCGGTCGGCGTCGGCACGCTCGCGACCGCCGTCGGCGAGGACCGGGCGACCCTCGAAGAGGTGTACGAACCGTTCCTGATCCGCCGCGGCCTGCTGCAGCGCACGGCGCGCGGCCGGGTCGCGACGGCGGCGGCGTACCGGCACCTGGGACGGCCCGAGCCGGTCGACGCCGCCGGGCCGCTCCAGGGGGGAACCGGCACGTGATCGAGGGCGATCTCCGCAACGTCCCCCTCACGGACGTGCTGCAGATCGTCACCTCCGGCCAGAAGTCCGGCGTGCTCACGGTCGAGCACGAGGACCGCCGCGTCCGGCTCCACGTGGAGCGCGGCCGGATCCTCGCGGCCCACGCCGCCCCCGGCGTGCCGATCGGCGAGCTCCTCGTCCGCATGGAGCTCCTCACCGCCCGCGAGGTCCAGGAACTTCTCGACCGCCAGGCGGCGGCGGACGACGGAGTCCCGCTCGGCATGCGGGCGGTCCGCGAACGGCTCATGGACTCGGACGACCTCCAGACGGCGCTGCGACGCCAGGCCACCGAAGTGCTCGCCGACCTCCTCGCCTGGCGACACGGGACCTTCTCGTTCGCGGAACGGTCGAACGCGCACACCGTCGTGCCGACCGAGGGCGGCCACGACGCGATGGAGCTGCTCATGGAGGCGGACGCCCTGCGCCAGGAGCTGGACGCGGAGCACGCCGATCCCGGCGCCGTCTTCCGACGGGCGGGCGACCCGACCCGCGTCCGCCTTCCGGAGGGCGCCTGGGACCTGCTGGGGCTCGTCGACGGCGTACGACCCGCCCGGCTGGTGGCGGCGGAGAGCGACCTGGGCGAGGCCCGTGGCCTGCGCGTCCTGCACCGCCTGGCGGAACTGGAGGTCCTCGAACCGGTCGACGCGCCGGCTCCCGACCCGGCGGCGTTGGTCGTGTGCGCCGATCCGGCGGTCGCCCCGCTGCTGCGCCTGGCGCTGCACCGCGTCGGCATCCGCGCCGAACCGGCCGTGGACGCGGACGAAGCGCTCGCCAAGCTCGACGCGGTCCGGCCCGCCGTGCTCGTCGTCGTGGACCGGGCGGGCGAAGGGTGGGCGCTGCTGCGCGCCGTCCGCTCGCTGCCCGGTCGGGCCCACCTGCCGGCGCTGGTGCTCGAGTCCGGCGACGCCGCCGTCGGCTGGTGGCGCAAGGTGCGGCGGCCCAAGGCGGAGACGATGCGGCGACCGTTCGACGAGTTCGAGCTTCAGCGGGTCGTGGCCCGCCTCTCCGGCCGACCGCTGACCTGACGGTCCGGCGTTCCCGGAGCTCCCTCCCGGGGACCCGCCGCACCGTGACCGGCGTCGCGATCCGCCTCGGGCCCAGGTGCTACCTTGGACTCATCAACCCGGTCGAGACGTCCGCCGCCGGGGGCGGCGTCGGTCGAAGGGTCCGCGAGTCCGCCTCGCGTTCCTTCGGTTCCCGTACCCGTACGGGCGCCGGTTGACCCGTCCGTTCGCCGATCCGGCGAACGGACGTCGCGCGCCCGGACCGTCCGGGCGGCGGGTACGCAGGTACGTCCAAGGAAAGGAAGGT
>SLSQ01000057.1 GCA_007130355.1 Trueperaceae bacterium | reverse complement strand
GGTCGCGGTGTGGCAGCTCGAGTTCGGTTGGAGCGCGACGGTGTTCGCGACCGGCTTCGCGCTGCAGCGGGGAGTGATGGGGCTGCTCAGTCCGCTGCAGGGCTGGGTGCTGCAGCGGATCGGCGCGCGCGCCGTCATCCAGGTCGGGTTGGTGATCTTGGCCGCCGGCTTCGCGGCGCTCGCCAGCTTCGAGACGCAGGCCGGCTTCTACGGCGCCATGATCCTGATGGCGTTCGGCATCGGCGCGAGCGGCTTCCTGTCGCTCACGACCACGGTGGTGAACTGGTTCGAGCGCCGGCGCTCCTCGGCGTTGGCGTTGATGCAGCTCGGCGTCGGCATCGGCGGTCTGGCGGTGCCCGCGGTCGCCTGGGCGTTGACGACGTACGGCTTCCGGACCACGGCCTGGGCTTCGGCGGCGCTGGTGCTGGTGGTGGGTCTGCCGCTGAGCGCGCTGATGCGCCGCTCGCCGGAGGCGTACGGCATGCACCCCGACGGCGACGACCCGGACGACGAGGTCGAACCCCCCGCTCGCGGCGCGCCGTCGGTGCGCCCTCGCCACGACTTCGGCGCCCGCGAGGCGCTGAGGACGCGGGCGTTCTGGCTGATCGCCGCCGGGCACGCGCTCGCGGTCGCGGTGATGACGACCGTGACGGTGCACCTGGTGGTGCACCTGACCGACGGCCTCGGGTTCACGATCCAGTCGGCCTCGCTGATCGTGGCGGTGATGACCGCATCGTTGATGGGCGGGCAGCTGCTCGGCGGCGTCCTGGGCGACCGGGTCCCGAAACGCTTCGTCGCCGCCGCCGCCATGGCAGCGCACGCCTTCGCGCTGGTCGTCGTCGCCTTCGCGCCCAGCACGCCGTGGGTGCTGTTCTTCGCGGTCGTGCACGGTGCGGCGTGGGGCGTGCGCGGCCCGATCATGCAGGCGTTGCGGGCCGACTATTTCGGGCGCACCGCCTTCGCCACGATCATGGGGATCAGCTTCTCGTTCGTGATGGTCGGGCAGATGGCCGGACCGCTCGCGGCCGGCGCGATGGCCGACCTGACGGGCGACTACCGCTCCGCCTTCCTCGGCGCGGCGGTCCTGATGGCGGGCGGGGCGTTCCTGTTCCTGGCCGCGCGCCCGCCCCGCCCCCTGTCGCGCCCGTCGGGACGGACGGACGCGGGGGCCGGGCGTTCGAGCGCCTCGTGAGATCCGCCCCGGCGCGGGGCCGGGGCGGGTCCGATCGATCGTGCGGAACGGGTGCGGTCAGGCGTCCCGCTTCGGAGCGGGGCAGGTCCGCACGCCGAACAGCGCGTACAGCGGGCAGAAGCCGGCCGCGGCGGTCACCAGCAGTACCGCGCCGACGACGCCGAGGACGACCTGCACGGCGGTTCCGACGCCGAGCATGAACGCAGCGGAAAGGAGCGCCACCCCGGCGACGGCGCGGACGATTCGGTCGAGGTCGCCTTCGTTCTTGGTCATCGCGCCCTCCTTTCCCTTCCGACGATAGGACGCGGAAGGCGCGACGACCGTACGCGCGCGCCCCGGCGCGTGCGCCTCAGCGCCCCCGCGCGGAGGTCTGCTCGGCGTAGGTGCTCTCGAAGATCTTGTCGGCGTTGCCGGCTTCGAACCCTTCGCGGAGCATCTCGCGCGTGCGCTGCGCCTTCGGCACCTCGGCGAACTCCGGCAGCGGGCGCCGCTCGGCGAACTCGACGTACGAGCCGCTGATGGCGTGCTCGTCGCCGTCCGCGAACTCGGCGAGGATCATCTCGGCGACGGTCGACGACTGGCGCAGGAGCCCGTCGGGGCTGGTCTTGACCTTTCCGCCCGCGCTGTTGAGGGTGAAGCCGTGCCGTTCGAGCCAGTCGTTGAAGGCGGGGATCGTGTCGTAGCCGTCCGGCAGCGTGTGGACCGAGACGGTGAAGTGGTTCAGGTAGTAACGGTTGTAGATCACCCAGGCCGCGTACTCGCTCTCCTCGGCCAGGCGCTGGTAGTCGCTCCAGGTCGGCAGGCGCCAGAGGCCCGAGTGCAGGAAGGCGTCGACCTGCGCCACGTCGTCGAGGTCGAGATCATCGACCGGGTCGGAGGCGACGGCGTCGGTGTAGGAGCGCACGATGGCGCGGGCCTCGTCGGAGAGCTCGTCGACGCGCAACTCGCTGATGAAGATGCGCGGCAGCGTCGGGTTCGGCGGGGCGTACCAGTAGGCGTCGAGCTTCTTCCCTTCGAAGCGGTACGGATCGCGCCGCTGGTAGCCGTGGCGGAGGAAGATCTTCTCGAGGCTGGCGATGCCGAGGTGCGGCACGCCCATGGTGCGGAAGGCGACGTGGTCGTTCTGGATGGCGCTCGCCTCGGGCACCAACCCGTCCTCGATCATGCGGGCCTGCACCGCGCCGACGTCGGGCACGCGCTCCTGGTAGCGCCGCATGAGTCCGTCCAGGATTCCGTCGATGGGGGTCTCGATGGTGTGGATCATCGCCCCGCATCGTATCCGACGCGCCGCCCCCAATGTGTGGCATGGGCCGTACATTGGGGGCGGCGCGTCGCCGCGAGGGCGTCACGGGGCGGGCGGAGGCGCGCGATCGTCAGCGCGCGGCGGCGTCCCGTCGCCGCAGCGCCAGGTCGGCGACCAGCGAATGCGCCGTGTAGAACACGACGTAGAGGAGCGACACGGCGATCGCGGCGGTCCGCACCGCCCCCGGCTCGACGAAGAGGGCGATCATGCACGCCACGCCGAACGCCGTGCCGCCGATCGAGTGCAGCCAACGCGTACGCTTCAGGCGGCTCACGTACAGGAACTTGACGTCGGTGAACGCCAGCAGCGAGAGCAGTACCACGACCGCCGTATTGACCCACGGGTCCAGCCCCAGGACGAAGAGGTAGAAGGCGACGACGTTCCAGTACGACGGGAAGCCGACGAAGAACCCCTCCTCGCTCATCTTGGCGGTGGTGCGCGAGAAGCCGTAGGCCGAACTGAGCGCCACCACCGTCGCGAACGCCACGGCCGGAGGCGCGAGCAGCTCCGCGTGCAGCAGGAACAGCAGCGGCAGAACCACGTACGACGCGAAGTCGACGACGTTGTCGAGAAGCTCGCCGTCGATCCGACCCGCCGTTTCGGCCACCCGGTACTTGCGGGCGAGCGTGCCGTCCGACGCGTCGATCAACAGGGTCGCGGCCATCGCCGCCAACGCCAGCTCGTACCGACCCTCCAGGATCCACTGGATCGCCAGCACGACGAAGAAGAGCGTGCTGGCGGTATAGACGTGGATCAGATAGCCACGGACCTTCGCGACCCGTGCCGGCGCCGACCGCCGGTCGGTCCCGGGAGGCGGTTCCGCCGCCACGGCCCGGGCCGCGCCGGAGTTCGGTTCGTGCATCGAGGGGGGGAGCGACATGGGGTCCGGTATATCGCGTCCGGGACCGATCCGTCGCGCGGCCACGCCACCGACGCATGAAGCGTGCGAGGATCTCGACCATGCCGCACGTCCCCGGACCACGCACCAGGACGACCCGCCGCTTCTTCCGCGAGGTCCACGTGCACGACTTCGGACTGGTCGTGCGGCGCTGGTTCGTGACGAACCTGAGGCTCCGCTGTCCGGCCTGCGGACTCGGCCGCGTGACGTCGGGCCCCTGGTCGGTCCGCACCCGCTGCGACCGCTGCGATTCGCGCTTCGACCGGATGGAGGGCAACGAACTGATCGCCATCCCGTCCAGCTTCTTCCTCACGGTGACGATCCTGCTCGCGATCTCGCTGATCGTGGTCCCGCGCACCGGCTTCTTCGACGGCCTGATGCCGGCGCTGGCCGCGCTCGGGATCGTGTGCGTGCTCCTGCTGGTCCGGCCGATGCGGGTCCTGACCCTCTGGTTCCTGTGGCTGTTCGGCTTCGTCTACCCCGACGCGGCCTCCGAACCGGGGGTGCACGAACTCCCGGTCCGCGACGGGGGCGAGGCGCCGCGGTGAACGAGGCGGGCCCGAGCCCGCCTCAGGCGTCGCGCCGGCGCTCCTCCCACGCCTCGCGCCCCGCCCGATCGAGCGCCGCGAAGTCCGCATCGTGCAACGTGAGCCGCGCCGCCGCCACGTTCTCGTCGAGGTGCGCGACCGAGCCGGTGCCCGGGATCGGCAGCATCACCGGGCTCCGGCGCAGCAGCCACGCCAGCGCCACCTGCGCGTGGCTCGCGCCCATCCGTTCCGCGACCCGGTCGAGGACCGTGCCCGGCCGGGCCAGCGCGCCGGCGGCGAGGGGGTACCAGGGCAGGAACGCGATCCCCTCGCGGGCGCAGTGGTCGACGACCTCCTCGCTGTCGCGACGGACCAGGTTGTACAGGTTCTGCACCGAAGCGACCGGGAAGCGCTCCCGCGCCGCCTCGATCTCCTCGACCGACACCTGACTCAGGCCGACGTGCCGGATCAGGCCCTCGTCGCGCATGGCGCGCACCGCGTCGAACTGTTCGTCGCGCGGCACCTTCGGATCGATCCGGTGCAACTGCCACAGGTCGATCCGCTCGACCCCGAGCCGCCGCAGGCTCATCAGCACGCACTGACGCAGGTACTCCGGACGCCCCACCGACGCCCAGGCGTCCGGGCCGTGCCGCACCAGACCGCCCTTGGTGGCGATCACCGTGCCCGGATAGGGGTGCAACGTCTCGCGGATCAGGTCCTCGCTCACGAACGGCCCGTACGCGTCGGCGGTGTCGATCAGCGCGACGCCCGCCTCGGGCAGGCGCCGCAGCACGCGGCGCGCCTCGTCCGGATCGGTCGGATCGCCCCAGATGCCGGGGCCGGTGACGCGCATGGCGCCGAACCCGAGCCGGTGCACCGGCAGGTCGCCGCCCAGACGGAAGGTGCCGCTCGCACGGGCGTTCGGAACCGCGGTCACGCGCCCGTTACTTCGCTGCGGTCGTGCGCCGGGGCGGGCGCGGGCGCGAGCGCGGCGACCGCGGCGCGGGCCTCGGGCCCGAGCTCGTACTCGGCGGCGGCCAGCGCCGGCTGCAGTTGATCGGTGTTCCGCGCCCCGATGATCGGCGCGGTCACGGCGGGGTGCGTCCGGACCCAGGCGACCGCCAGCGTGACCGGGTGCGCCTCGAGGGCGCGGGCGTGCTCCGTGAACCGTTCGGCGACCTCGTAGTACGACGCCTCGCCGTAGCGACGGGCGTACATGTCGTTCTCGATCAAGCGACCCCCGTCCGGCTTGCGGTCGCGGCCGTACTTTCCGCTCAGCAGGCCGCCGCCGACCGGGCTGTACGGCATCACCGCCAGCCCCTCCTCCTGCGCGAGGGGCAGGATCTCGACTTCGGCCTGGCGCTTGACGAGGTTGTACATCGGTTGGATCGCACGGATCGGGGCGAGCCCGTGCAGGGCGGCGATCCCGAGCGCCTTGGCGATCTGCCAGGCGGCCCAGTTGCTCACCGCCACGTGCAGCACGCTGCCCTGACGCACCAGGTCGTTCAGGGCGTCGAGGGTCTCCTCGATCGGGGTGCCGGGATCGAACTGGTGGACGTAGTAGAGCTCGAGCCGGTCGGTGTCGAGCCGTTCGAGCGAGTCCTCGACCGCGCGGGTCAGGTGCCGGCGCGTGGCGCCTCGGTCGTTGGGGCCGTCGCCCATGCGGCCGAAGCCCTTGCTGGCGAGGATCAGCTGGTCGCGTTCGTTCGCCATCAGGCGGCCCAGGATCTCCTCCGAGCGTCCGCCGGCGTAGACGTCGGCGGTGTCGAAGAAGAAGATCCCCGCGTCGCGGCAGGCGGCGTAGAGGCGGGCCGATTCGGCGTCGTCGGCGGTGGTGCCGAACGACATGGTGCCGAAGCAGAGCGGCGGAACGAGCAGGCCGGTGCGTCCGAGCGGTACGAGGTCCATGCCCCAGGGTACGACGCGCGCCGCGGTATGGTCCCGCGCATGGCGAAGTCGAAGAGCGTCCACCGGGTCGAGACCGCACTCCGCGCCGCGGGGATCGAGGCCGAAGTGGCCGAGACGCCCGCCTCGACCCGCACCGCCCGGCAGGCGGCCGACGCGGTGGGCGCCTCCGTCGGTCAGATCGTGAAGTCGCTGCTGTTCCTGCAGGACGGCGTCGACCCGGTGCTGCTGCTGGTCTCGGGCGCGAACCGGGTCGATCCCGACGGCGTCGCCCGGCGGCTCGGCCGGTCGGTGGCGCTGGCCGACGCCGCCACGGTGCGCGACGTGACCGGCTTCTCGATCGGTGGGGTCGCGCCCCTCGGACTGAAGCGGACCGTGCCGGTCCGCATCGATCCCGACCTGCTCGCCTTCGAGCGGGTGTGGGCGGCCGCCGGTTCGCCGCACGCCGTCTTCCCCGTCGCGCCCGAACGGCTGGTCCAGGCGACGGGCGCCGAACCGCTCGCGGTCGGACCGTACGCGTGAGCGCGCCCCGCCGTCGCGGAAGTCCCGCGGCGCGGTTCGGACGGCCGGTCTCGTGGCGCCTGTTCGCCGTGCGCTTCGCGCACCTGAACGTCGGGCTGGTCCTGTTCGGGTTCAGCATCGCGCTGATGCTGACGGCGAACGTCGGTCTGGGGCCGTGGGACGTGTTCCACGAGGGTCTCGCAATGCGGACGCCGATCACGATCGGGACCGCCATGGTCGCCGCCGGCCTGGCCCTGCTCCTGATCTCGACCCTGCTGGGCGTGCGACCGGGCCTCGGCTCGGTCCTGAACATGGCGCTGATCGGCCCGTGGGTCGACCTGTTCCTGGCGCAGGGCTGGTTCCCCCGGGCCGACGGCGGCGCGCTCGGATGGGCGCTGATGGCCTCGGGCATCGCGCTGAACGGGTTCGCCACCGGCCTGTACATCACCGCCGGCCTGGGCGCGGGTCCGCGCGACGGGTTCGCGCTGGCGCTCGCGAAGCGCCTGCGCGCCTCGGTCCGGCGGGCACGGACGGGGGTCGAGGTGCTCGTCTTCGCCGCCGGCTGGGCGCTCGGCGGCACCGCCGGCCTCGGCACGATCCTGTTCGCGCTTACGATCGGTCCGGCGATGCAGGCCGGCTTGCGGGTGCTGCACGGCTTCGACGGGGCGTACGCGCGGGCGAGCGAGCGGGCCGAGGCGCGGCGCTCGCCGCGACCGTAGGCTCCGCACGAACCTCGAGCCGACGGCGGGAGCGCCGTGCCGTACCTCCGGCGCCTCAGGCCGCCTCGGCCGGCGTTCCGGCAGCGGCGATGGCGCCGGCGATCCGTTCCGCTCCCTCCGCCACGCCGCACAGCAGGGCGGAGCGTTGCCGGTGCCCCCAGTGCAGCCCCGCGAAGTAGAGGCCCGGCACGTCGGTCGCGCCGTGGCGCTGGACCGGGTACCCGAAGCCGTCGAACACGGGGAACGCGACCCAGGAGAAGTCGAAACGGTAGCCGGTCGCCCAGATCACGGTGCGTACGCCCGCCGCCTCGAGCGAGAGGCGGTTCGGTGGTTCGTCCGGCTCGAAGTCCGTGCGCGCCAGGTCGGCGTCCGACGGCGGCGGCGCCTCGATCCCCGCATCATCGATGCGCGCGTCGATCGTGCGCTTCGTGCGCTCCGCGAAGGCGTCCGCGGCCCGCAGCCGATCGTGCAGTCCGTCGTCGAACGTCAGCAGGTCCCCGTCGACGGCGGTGAGCCGGCCGAGCAGCCGCACCCCGTCGCGCGCGAACGCCCGCAAATCGAGCGTCGCGCCGCCGTCGCGGCCGCTGACGTGCGGGTGCGCCGCGAACCGGTCGGCCGGCGTATCGAGCGTCTCGACCGTCCGGTCGAACACGCCGAGATCGAACAGCCACCGCATCGTGTCCCGTCCCCGGTACCGGCGCGGGAGTCGCGGTGCGCTTCCCACGGCCAGGTGCACCGTTCGGCCGGCGGCCCGCAGCTCGTCGGCGATCTGCGCGCCCGACTGCCCGGACCCCACGACCAGGACGGCGCCCGGCGCGTCGTCCGGTCGGCGGTAGTCGCTCGAGTGCAGCTGCCGCACGCCGGCCGGCAGGCGCGTCGCGACCGGCGGGGTCCAGGGGCGGTGGAAGGTACCGGTGGCGACCACGACGTTCCGGCACGCGAGTTCCCCCTGGTTCGTGCGCACCCGGAACCTGCCGCTCGGTTCGTGCGGCGCCACGGCATCGACGTGGACGCCGGTGCGGAGCGGAGGGTCGAACGAGGCGGCGAACCGTTCCAGGTACGCGATCACCTGGTCCCGCGCCAGGAACCCGTCCGGATCTCCACCCGAAGGGAGCTCCGGGAGGCGGTTCAGGGCGTTCGGCGTGACCAGCGTGAACGAGTCCCAACGGCGGCGCCAGCTCGACGCGACCGTGTCCCGTTCCAGGATCGTGTGCTCGATCCCTTCGCGCTGCAGGAACCAACTGACGCACAGGCCGGCTTGGCCCGCTCCGATCACTACGGTGTGCACGGTCTCCGTCGGCACGGCGACCTCCGTTTCCCGCCGTTGCTCGCGGCGTGCACCGACGGTAGGTCGCCCTCGGCGCCGCCGTCCAGTTCGCCGTTCGAACCCCACCTGCTACGCTGTCGGTCACGCGACCGCCGGAACCCGACCCGTCTGAGCCGATCGTTCCGGGTCCGGCGGACGCCAGGCGCGCCGCACGTCGGTCCGGCCGCCGGAACGGAGGTCCGCCATGCCCTCGGCTCGTGGGACCGCGCCGCGCGGACGCGTACCGCGCGGCTACGGACAGTTCTGCCCCATCGCGAAGTCGCTGCAGGTGCTCGGCGGCCGCTGGACGCTCCTGATCGTGCGGGACATGCTGCTCGGCGGGGCCGAACGGTTCAACGAGCTCGCGAACGGACTGCCTCGCCTGTCGCGTGGCGTGCTTTCCGAGCGGCTGCGGCAACTTCAGCGGGCGGGCATCGTCGCACGTTCGGACGACGCGCCGGATGGCCGGCCCAGCTACCGCCTCACGCAGGCCGGGCGCGAACTGCGCCCGGTGATCGAGGCGCTCCTCGCATGGGGCGCGGCCTGGGCGTTCGACGATCCGGACGAGGACGATCTCGACCCGGTCCTGCTGATGTGGTGGGTGCGGGGCGGCGTCGCGACCGACCGGCTTCCGGACCGACGGACCGTCGTCGAGTTCGCCTTCCGCGGGGTCGACCGACGCTTCTGGCTGGTGCTCGATGCGACCGACGCTTCGCTCTGCCTGCAACGACCCCGCTTCGACGTCGACGTCCGAGTGGACGCCGACCTCGCCGCGTTCTTCGACGTGTGGCTGGGCCGGCGTCCGTACCGCGACGCCACGGAGGCCGGAGCGATCGTCGTCGACGCCGATCCCGAGCTCGCGCAGGCCTTTCCGGACTGGTTCGACGGCAGCCCGACGGCCGCTGCGATGCGGGCCGCCCGGAACGCCAGATCGTCGCCGCGGGGGTGACCCGGCCGGGCCGCGGGGGTGACCCGCCCGGGCCGCGCGGGTACCATGGCGTCCGTGCGTCGTGCGCCCGTAGCTCAGTCGGATAGAGCAGGGGACTCCTAAGCCTCGTGTCGCAGGTTCGATTCCTGCCGGGCGCACCACCCGTTCCTCCCCGTTCCGCTCGTGCAGGACCTCCGTCCCCCGTCCCTCGGCGTACGCTGGTGCCGAGGAGGTGGACCGTGCTGGTTCGAGAGTGCATGCGCAAGAACCCGGTGTCCGTCACGACGGACACGCCGTTGCTCGAGGCGGAGTGGCGGATGCAGGAGGGCGGCTTCCGGCACCTTCCGGTCGTCGACGACGACCATCGGCTGGTCGGCATCGTCAGCGACCGGGACCTGCGGCAGGCGGCCCCGTCCGACGCGATCAGCCTCACCCGCCACGAGCTCGCGTACCTGCTCAGCCGCCTGACGGTGGGCGAGGTGATGAAGGGGCCGGTGCTGAGCGCCCGCCCGGGCGAACCGGCCGAAACCGCCGCCATCCGCATGCGGGAGCACAAGGTGGGCGCCCTGCCGGTGCTCGAGAACGACCGCCTGGTCGGGAT
>SLSQ01000067.1 GCA_007130355.1 Trueperaceae bacterium | reverse complement strand
CCGTCGACGAGCGCGATCGTGGACGCCGCCAAGCGACGCGGCATCCCCCACACCCGGCTGACCACCGACTCGAGCTACATCCAGCTCGGCCAGGGTACGAAGCAGCAGCGCTTCCAGGCGACCGTCACCAACCGCACGAACATCCTGGGGTGCTCGATCGCCGACGACAAGGAATGGACGAAGCAGATCCTCCGGGATGCCGGCATTCCCGTGCCGGACGGCCGCATCTGCTACGACGCGGACGAGGCGCGGGCGGCGGCGGACGAGATCGGCTATCCGGTCGTCACCAAGCCGCTCTCCGGGAACCACGGGCGCGGCGTCACCACCGACATCGGCACGCCCGAGGAGCTCGCGGTCGGGTTCGAGGCCGCCCGGCAACGCCACGAGGCCGTGGTGGTGGAGCGCTACATCCGGGGCGAGGACCACCGGCTGCTGGTGATCGACGGGAAGTTGGTCGCCGCCGCCCGGCGTCGGCCGGCGCACGTGGTGGGCGACGGACGCGCCACGCTGCAGGAGCTGATCGACCAGGAGAACGCCGACCCGCGCCGCGGCGTGGGGCACGAGAACCTGCTCACTCAGATCCACGTCGACGAACAGACCCAGCGTCTGGTCGCCCAAGCCGGCCTCGCCTTCGACCGCGTGATCCCCGAGGGCGCGACCGTGTGGCTGAAGTCGACCGCCAACATGTCCACCGGCGGTACCGCGACCGACCGCACCGACGACGTGCACCCCGAGGTGGCGTACGTGGCCGAACGCATCGCGCGCCTGATCGGACTCGACGTGATCGGCATCGACCTGCTCGCCGAAACGCTCGCCGAGCCGCTCGACGCGCAGTCGGCAGGGGTGGTCGAGGTCAACGCCGGGCCCGGCTTCCGCATGCACATGGCGCCGACGCACGGGACCGGCCGGCCGGTCGGAGAGGCCGTGGTCGCCATGCTCTTCCCCGATCCCAGCGACGACGGCCGCATTCCGATCACCGCCGTCACAGGAACCAACGGCAAGACCACCACGACCCGGCTGATCGCGCACCTGTTGCGTCAGGCGGGGCGCCACGTGGGGATGGCGTGCACGGGGACGATCGAGATCGACAACCACATCGTCATGCGCGGGGACTACTCGGGACCGATGGCGGCGAGCGTGGTCCTGCGCGAACCTACCGTCGATCACGCCGTCCTGGAGGTCGCGAGGGGCGGGATCATGCGGCGTGGGCTCGGCTTCGACGCTTGCGACGTCGGCGTGCTGCTGAACATCGACAGCGACCACCTGGGCGAGCGCGACATCCACACGCTCGACGAGCTCGCCCGCTGCAAGACCGTCGTCGTGGACGCCGTCAAGCCGGACGGCGTCTGTGTCCTCAACGCCGACGATCCGCGCGTGATGGAGTGGGGACCGACGTGGTCGCGCGGGCGCATCGTCTACTTCTCGCTGCACCCCGACTCCGAGGTGCTGCGCCGCCACGTCGCCGACCACGGGGTGGTCTTCACCGTGGCCGACGGCCGGATCGTGATGCGGCAGGGACGGGTCGAAGCGGACATCGTCGACGTGAACGACGTGCCGATCGCGTTCGAGGGCCACGCCCCGTTCAACGTGCAGAACGCGATGGCGGCGGCGGCCGCGGGCCACGCGGCGGGCCTCACGCTCGGCGACGTGCGCATGGGCCTGCAGACCTTCCACCCCACGCCCACGCAGCTCCCGGGCCGCTCCAACCTGATCGAGGCGGACGGCGTGCGCTGCCTCCTCGACTACGGCCACAACGTCCCGGCCATCAAGGCGCTCGAGCCCCTCGTACGGGGCCTTACGACCGAACGGTGCATCGGCGTGGCCAGCGCTCCGGGCGACCGACGGGACGAGGACCTCGAGGAACTGGGCGCGCATCTGGCCGGGATGTGCGACGAGCTCTACCTGTACGACACGGACGCGCGCGGCCGACGTCCCGGCGAGGCGACCGAACGGATGGCGCGCGGCGCCGCGCGCTCCGGCCGCGCCCGCGTCGCGATCGAAATGGAAGAGTACGCGGCCATCGGCCGCGCGATGGACGCGGCCGCTCCCGGCGATCTGCTCCTCCTGCTCGTGGACGACACGGAGGGCACCATCGCCCGGCTGAAGGGGCGCGCTTTCCGGACCCCACCCCCGATCGCCGACTGAACTTTGGAACCCCACCAGACCCCCGGCGCCGCCGCCCGGCGACCGACCCGCGCGAGGAGCGTGCCATGCCCAAGAACGTGTTCGTCGTCGGCCTCAACGAGCTGAACCACGCGCGCCTGAAGCGCCTGCGCGGGGTCGAGGACGTGACCTTCCACGGCGTGATCGACCCGACCGCCATCTACGACACGGACGTGTGGGACATCGAGGCGATGCTGGCCGAGGCCGAGGAACGGATCGCCGGAGCGGCCGGAGCGGCCGGCACGGTCGACGCGATCATCGGCTACATCGATTTCCCGGTCTCGACGATGCTGCCGTTCCTGGGCCCGCGCTTCGGCGTCCGCTCGGTGGGGCTGGAGGCGCTGCTCAAGTGCCAGCACAAGTACTGGAGTCGCCTCGTTCAACGTGAGGCGATCCCCGAAGCGGTCCCCGGCTTCACCTGGTTCGACCCGTTCGAGGACGACGTCCTGGACCGGATCGGGGCGGCGGGCCTGACCTACCCGTTCTTCGTCAAACCGGTGAAGTCGTCGGGCTCGTGGCTCGGGTTCCGCATCGACACCTCCGAGGACTTCGCGGTGGCGATCGAGCAGATTCGCGCCGGGATCGGGACGATCGCCGAGCCGTTCGACCACGTGCTTGCCCGGGCCGACCTTCCAGGCGCCATCCGCGCCGTGGCGGGTCACGCCTGCATGGCCGAGCAGATGATCGGTGGCCGGCAGTGCACGCTCGAGGGCTACGCGCAGGGCGGGGAGGTCGTCGTCTACGGCATCGTCGACTCGATCCGCTACGCCCACGTGCTCAGCTTCTCCCACTACCTGTACCCCTCCCGGCTGCCCGAACCGGTCCAAGAGCGCATGCGCGAGCTCGCGCGCACGGTGATCGCGCACATCGGCTACGACGACGCCGCGTTCAACGTCGAGTTCTTCTGGGACGAGATTCGCGATCACGTCTGGCTGCTGGAGATCAACACCCGCATCGCGAAGGACCACTGCGACCTGTTCGAACAGGTCGACGGCGTGAGCCATCAGCAGGTGACCGTCGACCTGGGCCTGGGCCGCCGACCCGACATGCCGCACCGGGAGGGCGCGTTCGCGGTGTCGGCGAACTTCTTCCACCGCGTCTTCCAAGGCGACGCGACGGTCGAACGCTGCCCTACGCCGGCCGAGATCGAGGCGGCCGAAGCGCTCGCGCCCGGTACCCGCGTCGCCGTGCACGTGCGCGAGGGGATGCGCCTGAGCGAGCTGCCGGAGCAGGACGCCTACAGCTACGCCGTCGCGCAGGTCTGGCTGAGCGCGGAGGACGAAGAGACCCTGCTGACGAACTACGCACGGGTGCTCGAGGCGCTGCCGTTCCGGTTCTCCGAAACGTGACGGAGCCCCATGGGTACTCCCGGTTCACGACGCCTTGCCCCCGCCGCGCCCTTCGGGCTACACTCGCGTCCGCCCATCCGGGTGCCGGGCGTCGACGCACGGGTCGTTAGCTCAATTGGTAGAGCAGCTGACTCTTAATCAGCGGGTTATAGGTTCGAGTCCTATACGACCCACCAACGTGACGGACGGAATCCCCTGGTCCTTGTGGCCGGGGGATCTCGCATATGGGGGAGTCGTGGTCGCGTACAGCTCACGCCCAGCGGGCAGGGTCCTGCGTGCAGCTCGGAGCCGGGACGGCGCGCGGACCAGCGCGGGCCGAGATCCCGATCGGCGCCCGGCCCGGGTCGTCCCGCCTACGCTTCGGCCACGATCCTCACCGCCGTACCCCACGGATCGGTCGCTCGAATCCCGTCCGGTAGGGTCTCGACCTCGTACGCGGCAGCGCGCAGGCTCGCATCGGCGGCGGCGACGCCCTCGGCGCTCGGCAGCACGATCTCCCAGTCCAGCAGGCGTGCGTCGTCCGGTCCGGCCGGGCCGCCGTCGGCCCAGGTATTGAGGCCGAGGTGGTGGTGGTACCCGCCGGCGGCGAGGAACAACGCGCCGGGGTAGCTCCATGCCACGCGGTCGAATCCGAGCGCCCGATGGTAGGTGGCGTCGGCCTCGCCGAGGTCGCCGACGTGCAGATGGACGTGCCCGACGGTGGTGCCGGCAGGCATGCCGGCCCAGACGGCGTCGTGGGCGGCCCGGGCGAGGTCGTGGGCGTCCAGAGGCCGTGTCGCCATCACGATCTCGCGCCCCTCGACGCGCCAGGCCTCGCGGGGCCGGTCGGCGTACACCTCGATGCCCAGGCCGTCCGGGTCGGCGAGGTACAGCGCTTCGCTGACGAGGTGGTCGGACGCGCCAGCGCGCTCGCCCTCGGCGCCGAGATGCCGCAGGAACGCCCCGAGCGAGGCGCGGTCCGGGAGCAGGAGGGCGACGTGGAAGAGGCCCCAGCGCCCGCGCGGGGGGACGGGCGTGGCGCCGGGGCGTTCGTGCAGCACGACCAGCGGTTCGTCGCTGCCGTGCGCAGCCAACCGTGCGCCGTCGTCGTCGCGGGCGACCGTGCGCAGTCCGAGCACGCGCTCGTACCACGCCAGCGAGCGGTCGAGGTCGGCGACCTGCAGCCGGACGCGGCCCAAACGCGTGGACGCCGGGAGGCGATGTCCGGCGGGTGCGACGCCGGCGCCGAGCGGTTCCCCGGATTCGTGGTCGCTGAAGGCTGGGGTCATGGGTGCTCCGTTTCTCCTGGGTCGCGGCGCGGCGGTCTCGCCGCGCGACGGGGCCCCGCGCCGCCCGTCCCGCGCAGGGTGCGCAGCGCGTGGTACAGAGTACCGGTCGCCCCCGCGCCGCGGGTCGGCGACGTACGCTGGACCCCGTGACGCCACGGGTCCACGTGATCACCCTCGGGGTCGACGACCTGGAGACGTCGCTGCGGTTCTACCGCGACGGCCTCGGCTTCGCGACGGACGGCGTCGTGGGTCAGGAGTTCGCGCACGGCGCGGTGGCGTTCTTCGACCTTCAGGAGGGCCTGCGCCTCGCGCTGTGGCCGCGCCGCAGCATCGCGGCGGACACGGGTCTCGCCGTGGGTCCGCCGGACGCGACGGCGTTCACGCTCGGGCACAACGTGCGTTCGCGCGAGGGGGTCGATGCCGTGATGCGCCGAGCCGAGACGGCGGGCGCCATCGTCGTCAAGCCGGCCCAGGACACGTTCTGGGGCGGCTACGCCGGGTGCTTCCGCGACCCGGACGGTCACGTGTGGGAGGTCGTCTGGAACCCGGATTGGCCGGATCCGGTCTGATGCGCGATCGAGCGGCGCATCGAAGCCCACGTCGATCGTCGCACCGTACGATCCGTCAGCGCACCCTCGGACCATGACCACCACCGGCCGCCGGGGAGTGCGGATGCCCCACCCGAAACCGTACGACGACGTCGCCCCCTTCAAGGTCGCTCCACGGAGGCCCCCGATGCACCACCTCGGCATCGACATCGGCGGCAGCGCCGCCAAGCTCGCGCTCCTGGACGCGGACGCCACGCCACGGTGGACGCGGGTGCAGGAGCTACCCGACCACGACGACCCCACCCGCAACCTGCGCGACCGCCTGGATCTGATCGCGTCCGCCCTCCTCGAAGTGCCCGGTCGCGTCACCGTCGGGATCGCCGCCCCCGGGATCGTCGACGCCGAGCACCGTCGCGTCGTGTCGCTTCCCGGCAAGCTGGCCGGCCTCGAAGGGGTCGATTGGACCGCGGCGCTCGCCGAGCGCCTGCCGCCCGACGTCCACGCGCCCCGTATCCACGCCCTGAACGACGGGCACGCCGCCGTACTCGGCGAGCACGGCCTCGGCGCCGGCCACGGCGCCGACGATGTGGCGATGCTGACGCTCGGCACCGGCGTCGGCGGCGGCGTGGTGCTGAACGGCCGCCTGTGCGAGGGTCGGAACCGCCGCGCGGGCCACCTCGGGCACGTCAGTCTCGACCCGTACGGCCGTCCCAGCGTGTTCCCCACCCCCGGGTCGCTCGAGTGGCACGTCGGCGCCGCGTACCTGCACGAGCGTACGAACGGGCGCTACCGGACGCACCGGACGCTGGTCGCGGACGTGCGCGCCGGAGCGCCCGCCGCCCGGACCGAGTGGCGTCGCACGGTGCGGGCGCTGGCGGTCGGCATCGCCTCGATCGTGAACGTGTTCGACTGCGAACGTGTGATCCTCGGCGGAGGTCTGATCGCGGCGGGCGGGCTCCTCTTCGAGCCGCTCGCGCGGGAGATGCACCAGGTCGAGTGGCGCCCGGGCGGCCTCGCCGTACCCGTCGTGCCGGCCACGCTCGGCCGGCACTCGGGCAGCGTCGGCGCGGCCCTGTTCGGGCGGGAACGGAGCGAACCATGAACTTCTGGCTGGCGAGCGCGAACCCCGAAAAGGTCGAGACCCACATGCGCCTCGGCATCTGGCGCGGCGTGATCACGAACCCCGCGGTCGTCGCGGCCGAGCGACGCGATCCCGTGCCGCTGTTCACCGAACTGATCGGGATCGCGCCCTACGCCTGGTACCAGCTGCGCGACGCCTCGCGCGACGCGATGCTGGACGAGGCCGACCGGATGCTCGCGATCGATCCGAAGCGGATCGGCATCAAGGTGCCCGCCACCCGCGCCGGCCTGGGGGTGCTCCGCACGCTGCGCGAGCAGGGGGCTGCGCCGATGGCGACCGTCGTGCCCACCGCCACCTGGCTGGCCTTCGCGGTCGCCGCCGGCGCGAGGATGGTCGCCCCGTACGGCAGCATGCTGCAGCGAGCCGGGCTCGCCGCGAAGCAGGACGAGGTCGCCCGGATGCAGGAGATCCTCGACGTGCAGGACCCCGACGTGCAGCTCTGCACCGGCGTCTACGACGCCACGGAGATCCCCCTGTACGCCCGTCTGGGCGTGCGCGCCTGCTTCGTGTGGGAGCGGGACGTGGAGCGCTTCCTGGACCTGCCCCTGGTCGCCGAAGCGTGCGCGGGCTTCGCGGACGATTGGCGTGCCATCGAGGCGGCGCGGTCCGGTGTCGCCGACGGTCGTTGACGTGGGCTAACCGCTACGCGCCCACCGGACCGCCGTGCGAACGGTACGTCGCGCACGAGGACCGCGTGTCACGGCGTGCCGGGCGCCGCGGACCGCCTTGCTACGCTGAGCTCGGCTGCGCAACCGAATACCGACGGCGAGGAGCGAGGCGAGGACCCGTGACCATGACGGCGAACCACGCGGGCGACGCACGGAGCGACGAGCTCAAGGACCGGACCGTCCACCTGCTCGAGGCGATCGCCCCCGCCCCGCGCCCGTTCGACGTGCGCTTCTGGGACGGAACATTGCTGGCCGGGTGCGAATCCGGGACCGCGTCCGCCACGCTCGTGCTGCGGGAGCCCGGGGCCTTGGTCCGGGCGCTCGAACCCCCGATCGACCTTTCGGCCGGCGAGGCGTTCGTGCACGGCGAGATCGACGTCGAAGGGGACCTCGCCGTCGTGTTCGAAGCGGCCGACGCCCTGCTGGACGACGCCCGTCGGGCACCGCTGCTCCGCCGTCTCCGTACGGCCGGAGCCGTGGCGGGACTGCGCCGCCGCACGCGCGCCACCGACGTCTCGGCGAAGTTGCGCGGACGCAAGCACGCCCCGCGGCGCGACGCCTCCGCCGTTCGCTACCACTACGATCTACCGGTCGCCTTCTACCGACTCTGGCTCGACCGGCGCATGACCTACTCGTGCGGGTACTTCGTGCGTCCGGACGCGACGTTGGACCAGGCGCAGGAGGCCAAGCTCGAGCTCGTCTGCCGGAAGCTCCGCCTGAGGTCCGGCCACCGCCTGCTGGACATCGGTTGCGGTTGGGGCTCGCTGGTGCAGTGGGCGGCCGAGCGGTACGGAGCCGTCGCCACCGGCGTGACCCTGGCCGAGAACCAGGTCGCCGAGGCGCGCGTGCGCCTCGCGGAGGCCGGGCTGGACGACCGGACGCGCGTCGAACGGCGCGACTACCGGGACCTCGACGGGACCTTCGACCGGATCGCGAGCGTGGGCATGTCCGAGCACGTCGGGCGCGCCGGCCTGGAGCGCTACTTCCGCGCCGCGTGGGACCGTCTCGTCCCCGGCGGGCTGATGCTGAACCACGCCATCGACCGCGGACCGACCGGCGTCGCGCCGGCCCCCGACACCGGCGGGAACACGTTCATCCAGCGCTACGTCTTTCCCGACGGCGAGATCGTGGACCTGGCCGAGGTGATCCGCGCTGCGGAGGCCGTCGGGTTCGAGGTGCGCGACGTCGAGGACCTGCGCGAGCACTACGCCACGACGCTGCGCCACTGGGTGCGGAACCTCGAGTCGGCCTGGGAGGAGGCCGTGCGGCAGGTGGGCGACGAGCGGGCGCGCGTCTGGCGGTTGTTCATGGCGGGCTGCGCGCACCAGTTCGACCGCGGGCGACTGGCCGTCCATCAGGTGCTGCTGGGCAAGCCCGACGTACGGGGTCGCGTGGACGTGCCGCCGACCCGGGCGGATCTGCACGCGGTCCGATCCTGAGCGCTTCGTACCGGCCGACCGGCCCTCGCCGAACTGAAGGCCGCGAACGTTCAGCCGAGCGTCTCCCGATACCACGCCTCGATCTCCTCGAACACCTCGAAGAACGGCTCCGGCACCCGGTCGTGCAATCGGTCCCCAAGGATCCCAAGGTGCGTATGCCAGCCGCCCGCCACGTTCGCGAGCACGGCCGGATCGTCGCCGAGTCGCCGGTGCGTCACGACCAAGCGCACCTCGACCGAGACCGGTTCCAACTCGAAGGCGACCTCGGAGTGACGCCCCTCGCCCTCGTGCCAGGTGAACGCCAGCAGCCGCGGCGGATCGCACGCGGTCACGGTCCCGTGCATCGTCTCGCCCGCCTCGTTGGCGGCGAACCGTTCGGGCGTCGGCGCCTCGATCGGCGACAGGTCGCCGTGCCGGAAGCGCAGGTCGACGATCCCACCGACACGGAGTTCCATCGTGCCGCCGGCGAGCCAAAGCGCTCGCTTCTCCGGCTCCGTGAGGTACGCCCAGACGCGTTCGACCGGACCGGGGAGGGTGCGCTCGAAGCGCACGGTGCCCGGCGCGATCCACTCGCCACGGCCCGACACGTCAGTCCGCTCCGTCGAAGCCCAAGCTCAGGGACAGTTGCCACGACACGCCGAAGCGGTCGCTGAGCCAGGCGTACTTCGCTGCGAACGGGTACTCGGTCGAGAGGGGCATCATGACGTCGCCGTCCTGGCTCAACGCGGCGAACAGGCGGTCGATCTCGGCTTCGGTTTCGCACGTCACGAACAACGACAGCGACGGCGTGAAGTCGAACGCGTGCACGGGCGGACTGTCGATCGCCATCAGCACCTGGTCGCCGATGCGGAAGGTGGCGTGCATGACCTTGCCCTCTTCGCCCGGACCGTCGGGCCCGTGCCGCTGCGTGGCGAGGAGCTCGGCATCGTCGAACAGGTCCAGGTAGAGGTTCAGCGCCTCTTCGGCCCGTCCGGTGAACATCAGGAACGGCGTGACTTTGCTCGGCGTCGCTTCGGGCACGGTCGTGCTCCTCTCAGGGCGCGTCGTCGCGCCGCATCGTCGCCTCGAGGGCGTCCAATCGGTCGTTCCAGAACCTCCGGTAGCGCCCGAGCCAACGGTGCGCCTCCTCGATCGGCTCCGGCGCGAGTCGGCACAGGTGCGTCCGGCCGGTCACCGTGCGGTGCACGAGTCCGGCCCGCTCGAGCGTCTTGACGTGCTTCGACGCGGCGGCGAGCGAGATCGCGTGCGGCTCCGCGAGCTGCCCCACGGTGCGGTCGTGCGCCGCGAGGTCGTCGAGCATCGCGCGACGCGT
>SLSQ01000139.1 GCA_007130355.1 Trueperaceae bacterium | reverse complement strand
CGCCTCAGACGAAGTCCACGAGGTAGACGAGGGTGAAGATGACGATCCAGACGATGTCCACGAAGTGCCAGTACAGACCGGCGACCTCGAGGTAGACGTCGTCCTTCTTCGTCCACGGACGAATGTAGCTCGCGACCACGATCGACACCAGCCAGAGCACGCCGATCGCGACGTGCACGCCGTGCGTTCCGGTGAGCACGTAGAAGGTGGTGCCGAACAGGCTTCCGGTCAGGGTGAGCCCCATGTCGACGAAGTGCCGGAACTCGTAGATCTGGAACCCGAGGAAGATCGATCCGAAGAACGCCACGCCCGAGGTCCAGAGGCGGAAGCCGCCGATGTTGTTCTGACGCAGGGCGTGGAGCGCGATCACCATCAGGAACGAGCTCATGAGCAGCACGAAGGTGCTGACCGTGGTGAGCGGGATGTCGAAGATGTCGAGCGGGTACGGCCCCACCAGGCTTCGGTCCTTGTAGATCAGGTAGGTCCCGATCAGCGACCCGAAGAACATGCAGTCGGAGGCGAGGAAGAGCCACATCAGCAGCTTGATGTCGGGCATCTTGCTGCTGCGCCAGCCGTGTCCGGTGGAGGCAGCGGCTTCGGCCGCCTGGGCCGGTGCGTGCGCGGCCATCAGTCGGTCGCTCCTTCCTGGGACTCGTGTTCGTCCGGGTGCACGTGGTAGCCGCCCACCCCTTCGAACGCCCACCCGTAGGTGGTGAAGGTGACCAGTACGCCCATGAGCGCGGCCAGGACGAAGTTCTGGTACAGGATCCCGTAGGCGCCGATGACGATGAAGAGCGACATCAGGAACGGGTACCACGACTGCCCGGGCATGTGGATGCCGCCGGCGTCGTAGTCGTGGTCGTAGAGCGCGGGATCGTCGGCGTGGGCCAGCTCGGGGTGCTTCTGGGCCCAGAACGCGTCGCGGTCGAGCGCGACCGGCTGCACGGCGAAGTTGTAGTGCGCCGGCGGGCTGGTGGTGGTCCATTCGAGCGTGCGGCCGTCCCACGGGTCGTTTCCGGCCGGCGCGCCGTTCTTGAACGCCCAGATGACGCTGAGCAGGATCAGGATCATCCCGAAGCCCATCACGAAGGTGCCGGAGCTCGAGATCAGGTTCCAGATCTCGAAGCCGAAGCCCTCGTCGTACGTCTGCACCCGGCGCGGCATGCCCAGGAGGCCGACGAAGTGCTGCGGCATGAAGATCATGTTGAAGCCGACGAAGAAGAAGGCGAAGGCGATCTTGCCGATGCGCTCCGAGATCATCTTGCCGGTCATCTTCGGGAACCAGTAGTAGACGGCCGCGAAGAAGGCGAAGAGCGCCCCGCCGCCCATCACGTAGTGGAAGTGCGCGACGACGAAGTAGCTGTCGTGGGCCTGCGCGTCGAACGGCGGCATCGCCAGCATGATCCCGGTGATGCCGCCGAGCACGAACATGAACAGGAAGGCGATCGAGTAGAGCATCGGGACGGTGAAGCGGATCGCCCCGCCCCACATGGTGCCGACCCAGTTGAAGACCTTCACGCCGGTCGGGATCCCGATCACGAAGCTGGTGAGGCTGAAGGCGGTGTTCGCGACCGGGCCGAGGCCGGTGGTGAACATGTGGTGCGCCCACACCGCGAAGCCCATGAAGCCGATGAAGATGCCCGAGAGGATCATCACCGGGTAGCCGAAGAGCGGCTTGCGGCTGAAGGTCGGGATGATCTCGGAGATCACGCCGAACGCCGGCAGGATGATGATGTACACCTCGGGGTGCCCGAAGATCCAGAACAGGTGCTGCCAGAGGATCGGCAGGCCGCCCGCCTCGGGTACGTAGAAGAGCGTGCCGAAGGTGCGGTCGAAGATCACCTGCACCATCGCGATCGTCAGCGGCGGGAAGGCGAAGATGATCAGGAACGAGGTGATCAGCATCATCCACACGAACACCGGCATCCGCATCATCGTCATGCCGGGGGCGCGCATGCTGATGATGGTGACGATCAGGTTCATCGCCGTCACCAGCGTGCCGATCCCGGTGATCGTGAGGCCGAGCATGTAGAAGTCGGTCCCAGGGCCGGGGTTGTTGCTGAGCGACGTCAGCGGCGCGTAGGCGAACCAGCCGACGTCCGGGGCGCCGCCGAGGAAGAAGCTGCTGTAGATGAACAGTCCGCCGAGGATGTAGACCCAGTAGCCGAACGCGTTCAGGCGTGGGAACGCCAGGTCGCGCGCCCCGATGAGGAGCGGAACGAAGTAGTTCGCGAGCCCCGTGCCCAACGGCATGATCGCGAGGAACACCATCGTCACGCCGTGCATCGTGAACAGCTGGTTGAACGCGTCCGGGCTGACCAGCTGTTGGTTCGGCGCCATGAGCTGGAGGCGAATGATGAACGCCTCGACGCTGGCCAATCCCATGAACAGGAAGCTCGAGAGGATGTAGAGGATCCCGAGCCGCTTGTGGTCGATGGTCGTGATCCAGCTGCCGATCCCGCGGGTCCAGGTCGGCCGCTTGAAGATCGTTCCGTCCGACACGGCCGGAGCCGCTTGCCTACCGATCGCCATCGTCGCCTCCCGTCGCCGCGGCGCGGAACGCCTGCACGTCGTCCGTGCCGCCCGACGCGAACGCCAGCTCCTCGGCGTCGGAGCCGAGGCTCAGCAGGTAGGCCGCGACCGCCGCGATCTCCTCGTCCGCGTCCGGATCGTCCTCGCGCCACACCTTCGGCATGTAGTTTCCGGGCTTGAAGATCTGCGGATCCCGGAGCCAGGTCTCGAGGTTCTCCTGCGTGTTGTCGACCACGCCCGCCGCCAGCGAGGTGCGCAGGCCGAAGTTCGTGAGGTTCGGGAAGTCGGAGCTGCCGACCGGAACCTCGCCCCGGTAGTCCTGGATGGTGTGGCAGGTGCTGCAGCCCTTGGTCGCGAACAGGTCGCGGCCGCGCTGAACCCTCGGGTCGTCGGAGGCCGGAAGCGCCGACGGCGCCTCGAAGGCGTCGACCCAGGCGTCGAAGCGTTCGTCCTCGACGACGTGCACGCGGAACTTCATGTAGGCGTGCGCCCCCAGGCAGAGCTCGGCGCACTGACCGTAGTACTCGCCGGTCTCGTCGGCGCTGAACCAGAGCTGGTTGTTCTGGTTCGGGATCAGATCCCGCTTGCCGGCGAGGCGCGGCACCCAGAAGGCGTGCAGCACGTCGGCCGATTCGAGGTTCACGATCACGCGTCGGTCGACGGGGATGTGCATCTCGTTCGCGGTCACGACCCCGTGCTCCGGATATTCGAACCGCCACCACCACTGGTACCCGGTCACGTTCACGATCACGTCGCCCTCTTCGGGCACGACCCGCACCTCGGTCTCCCAGATCGTGCGGACCGTCGGGACGGCCACCAGGATCACGATGACCACGGGGATGATGGTGAGCCCGATCTCGAGCTTCGTGCTGCCGTGGAACTGGGACGGGATACGGTCGGGATCGGACGCGCGCCGCCGAAAGCGCAGCAGCACGTACGCGAGGACTCCGAAGACGGCAACGATCACGATCCAGCTGAGCCAGTACGACCACATGAAGAGATCCAACTGGGCTTGCGCGATCGGCCCCGCCGGATCGAGGGTGGACTGCAGCCCCGCGAAATCGCATCCGGCGAGCAGCAGCGGTCCCGCCAAGGGGATCGCGGCTCTACGGAGCCAAGGGGTCATGGGCACGGTTCGTTCCTCCTACGTGACACGGGGATGACGCGAGGACCGCGACCGGTGCTCTCGCGCGATGGGACGTGGGTGAAGATATCACAGCCGCGCCCCCGTCGGCCGCCCGTTCCCCCGGCCGGAATCCCGCGAGGGACGCGACGCCCTCCTCCGAGCCGAGGTCGCGTCCGGAGCGGCCCGTGGCGCGGTGGCCGCCCGTCCGCGTCCGAATCAGGCGGCGTCGACGGTCGCGGGGGCTTCGGCCGGCAGGCGCACCAGATCGATCGCGGCGTCGACGTCGTCCGGACGCACGGCCTCTCGGCCGGCGAGGTCGGCGATCGTGCGGGCGACGCGTGCGGCCCGCATCGCACCGCGTGCCGTCAGGCCGGTCGCCGTCGCCGCGAGTCGCGCCCGGACCTCGGGCTCGGCGAGCACCCACCGCTCGATCGCAGCCGATCGGAGCGTGGCGTTCGGACCTCCCTGTCGCGCCGCCGCGATCCGGCGCGCCGCCAGGACGCGCGCCGCGACGTGCGCCGAGGGCTCCCCGGAAGGGGCCGCCACCGACTCGGCCGGATCGACCCGCGCGACCGACAGGTGCAGGTCGATCCGGTCGAGGATCGGACCGCTCACGCGGCGGCCGTAGCGCGCGCGAGCGTCGGGCCGACAGCGGCAGCGCGGCGGTTCGGAGCCGTACCAGCCGCACGGGCACGGGTTGCGCGCCGCGATCAGCTGGAACGCGGCGGGGAACTCGGTCCGCGCGCCGAAGCGGTCGACGCGGATCCGTCCCTCCTGGAGCGGTTGGCGCAGGCCCTCGAGGGCGTCGCGCGCGAACTCGGGCAGTTCGTCCAGGAAGAGCACCCCGCGGTGGGCCAGGCTGACCTCGCCCGGGCGCGGCGGGCGGCCGCCGCCGAGCAAACCGGCCGGCGTGATGCGGGCGTGGGGGGCGCGGAACGGTGGGCGCTCCGGCAGGTGGCGCATCGGGCCGGCGTCGGCCGCGGAGCGAACGCGGGCCGACTCGATCGCGTGCGCGTGCTCGAGGTCGGGCAGCAGGCCCGGCAGCCTGCGCGCGAGCATCGTCTTTCCGGATCCGGGCGGTCCGGTCAGGAGCAGGGCGTGTCGGCCGGCGGCGGCGACCTCGAGCGCCCATACCGCACGCGGTTGGCCGCGCACGTCGCGAAGGTCGGGCGGCGGGACGTCGGGGGCGGGCGGTCGGTCCGACCCGCCCCGCGCCGGCGCGGGTTCCTCTAAGCCGCGGACGATCCGGATCGCCTGCGCCAGGTCCCGTACCGGTGCGACCCGCGGGCGAGGTCCCGCCGCTCGGATCGCGCGGGCATCGTCCGGCGCGAGCAGCCACCGGCTCGCATCGGCGCCGTGGCCGCCCGCCGCCTCCCCGAGCGCGACGGCGAAGGCGCCCGCGGCCGGCCGGACGGTGCCGTCGAGACCCAGTTCGCCGTAGGCGTGCCAGCGCGACGCCGCCTCGCGCGGGATCCGTCCGTCCGCGGCCAGGATCGCCAGGGCGATGCCGAGGTCGAGTCCGGCTCCGTCCTTCCGGAGATCGGCCGGAGCGAGGTGGATCAGCACGCGGGAGCGGGGGAGGGCGCACCCGCTGGAGGCGAGCGCGGCCCGCACCCGCTCCCGTGCCTCGCGCACGGCGGCGGCGGGAAGACCGACCACGGTGAGGCTCGGCAGGCCGCGGGCGACGTGCACCTCGATCCGGACGGGCACCGGGGCGACGCCGACCAGCGTGGCGGAGGGGACGAAGGCGAGCACGAACGCATCGTGCCGTACGGGGCACGCGGGGGCGCGGACCGCACGGCACGATGCCGGGCGCAGATGGGGGCGGAGCCGCGTCCGGCGCGGCTCGGGCGGTCAGCCGCCCAGGTCCGGATCCGGGTCGGCGAAGGCGTAGAGGCCGTGCACGCCCGGACCGACGTGGACGCCGATGACCGCTCCGAGAGGGTGCGACCCCCCGTCGCGGAACTCGATCCCTTCGGCCCGGATCGCGTCGCCCAGGCGCGCGGCCGCCTCCTCGGCCTGGATGTGCAGGAAGTACAGGACCAGCTCGCCGTCCGGGTGCTTCTCGCGGTACGTCTTCACGCGCGCCACGATCTCCCGGATCGCCTTCTTGGCGCCGCGAGCCTTGCCGGCGGGCGCGACGGCGCCGTTCTCGAGCGTCAGCAGCGGCTTGATGTTGAGCAGCCCGCCGAGCATCGCGCTCGCACGTCCGATCCGTC
This sequence comes from Trueperaceae bacterium, assembly GCA_007130355.1. Lineage (GTDB taxonomy): Bacteria > Deinococcota > Deinococci > Deinococcales > Trueperaceae > SLSQ01. The sequence goes on along the minus strand of SLSQ01000139.1, from coordinate 4,076 downwards.
CACCCTTCTGCAGGAACTCGAGCGTCCCGACGGTGAAGATCAGGTACGCCCGGTCGCGCAGACGCTCGAGCGCGGCGAGCACGTCGGCCGGGTCGGCCCCGGCGTCGCGCATCGCCGCGGCCCGCGCCACCATGTACGCCGCGCCGAGGCTGGCGTTGCGGCTGTCGAAGACGTCGACGGGGACCGGGGCGTCCTTGGCGGCCAGGGTCGCGCTCTGGTAGGTGCCGGACAGCTCCGCCGAGATCGTCACCACCAGGATCCGGTCGGCGCCGTCCGCGACCGCGTCGCGGTAGGCGGAGGCGAAGTCCTCGGGCGTCGGTTGGCTGGTGGTCGGCAACTCGGCGCCCTCCTGGATCCCGCGGATCAGGGCGTCGGGCGTGATCTCGACCCAGTCCTTGTGCACCTCTCCCTTGAAGTGCACGTAGAGCGGGACGCGACGCACCTTCAGTTCGTTCAGGCGGGCTTCGGTCAGGTCGCAGGTCGAGTCGGTGATGACGGCCAGCGGCATGGGACTCCCTTCGCGCGGTCGGGTCCGCGTGCGGTCCGCAGGGGTGCGGACACGGTGATCGGGCGAGCGTGGTATCTCCGTGAGTATACGGGAGGGCGGTCTTGAGCGAGGCGGCGTGGTGGTTCCTGCAACCGAGCGGCATCCTGATGCTGGCGCTCGCGGCGGCGTGGGCGTCGTCGGCCTTCGGCGGTGGGGCGCTCGCGCGTCTGCTGCTCGGGACGGTGCTCGTCGCCTGGGCCGCGGTGGTCGTACTGCCGCTCGAGGCGTGGCTGGCCGAGCCGCTCGAACGGCGCCACCTCGCGCCCGATCCGCTTCCGGACCGGGTCGACGGCGTGCTGATCCTGGGGGGATCGGTCGACTGGCGCGCCAGCGCCGAACGGTCGCAGCTGGCGTTGAGCGCCTCGGGCGAACGGATGCTCGCCGCCGGAGCCGCGGCACGACGCTGGCCGGACGCGACGCTGGTGTTCACCGGCGTCACCGCCGAAGCGCTCGCGGCCGACTTCCGGCCCGACCCGCTCGCGACCAGCCTGATCTTCGGTCCCGAGTACCAGGGGCGGCGGATCGAGGTCCTGCCGGGCGCGGCCAGCACCTACGACGACGCGCTCCGGTCGCTCGAACGGCTCCGCCCCGGACCGGACGAGACCTGGGTCCTCGTCACCAGCGCCTGGCACATGCCGCGCGCCTGGGCGACCTTCCGCACGCTCGGCTGGACCACCGTGCCGTACCCGGTCGATCCGATGTCGGCGGGCGCGACGATCGGCTTCTCCGCCCAGGCTTCGCCGGCGCGGCGGCTGGCCGACCTCGACCGGGTCGTGCGCGAGTGGGGCGCGATCGTGATCTACCAGCGGCTCGGCCGCATCGACCCGTCGGCGTGGTCGCTGGGCACGCCGTAGCGGCGCCCGGCCCGGGTCAGGACCCGAGTCCGGGCGCCAGCCGTTCGGCGATCTGCACCGCGTTCAGCGCGGCGCCCTTGCGGATCTGATCGCCGGCCAGGAACAGGGCGAGGCCGCCCGGACGGGCCAGGTCGGCCCGGATGCGACCGACCAGCACCTCGTCCCGACCGCTGGCCGCCATCGGCGTCGGGAAGCGACCGGCGGCGCGGTCGTCGACCACCCGCACCCCGGGTGCGCCCTCGAGCAGCCGACGCGCCTCGTCCGGATCGGCCGGCTCGCGGAACGCGGCGTGGATCGCCTCGGCGTGCGCCCGGTAGACGGGCACCCGCACGCAGGTCGCGCTCACGGCCAGCTCCGGCAGGTCGAGGATCTTCCGTGACTCGTCGGCGAGCTTGCGCTCCTCGACGTTGTAGCCGTCGTCGCCGACCGGACTGTCGTGGCTGAACAGGTTGAACGCCACGTTCTCGGCGAACGCCTCCGGTTCGGCCGGCGTGCCGTCGAGGGCGGCGCGCGTCATGCGGGTCAGTTCGGCGACCCCCTTGGCGCCCGCGCCCGAGACCGCTTGGTAGGTCGCCACCGTGATCCGTTCGAGCCCCCAGGCGCGATGGAGCGGCGCCAACGCCATCAAGGCGAGGATCGTCGAGCAGTTCGGGTTCGCCACCACGCCGTCGTGCCGGTCGGCCGCTTCGCCGTTCACTTCGGGGATCACCAGCGGCACGTCCGGATCCATCCGCCAGGCGCTGGTGTTGTCGATCACCACGCTGCCGTGCGCGACCCAGCGGCGGGCCTCCCGCCGTGCCACGGTGCCGCCGGCGGAGGAGAACACCAGCTCGGCGCCGAGGTCCCCGCCCTCCGGAAGGGGCGCGACCTCGAGCGCGCGACCGGCGTACGGGATCGAGCGCCCGGCGGAGCGGGCCGAGGCGAACGCTCGGACGCGCTCCGCCGGGACGTCCCGGTCGGCGAGCAGCGCGAGCAGTTCCTCTCCAACGGCGCCGGTGGCGCCCACGACGGCGATCCGCACGGTGACCTCCTCCGCGTCCCGGCCGGGCCGGAACGAAGTCCGGAGTCTAGCACGCGCCCGAGGCCGCCGGTCGGCGTTCGGTTGGTACCATCCGCGCATGGGAGACGGCGCACGAGCCTCGGCCCCCGCCTGGCGGCGCGTCGTCGTCAAGGTCGGATCGAGCAGCCTCACCGACGAGGACGGGCGCATCCATCCGCCCCGGCTCTGGGCGATCGCCCGCGGCCTGCTGGCGCTCGAGGAGGCGACCGGACGGACGCCGGTGCTCGTCAGCTCCGGCGCCGGCGCCGCCGGGCGCGAGCGGCTCGGCCTGCGGCTTCCGCTCACGTTGCCGCAGAAGCAGGCCGCCGCCGCCGTCGGGCAGGGCCTCCTGATGCTCGAGTGGGCGCGTGCCCTGGCGCCCCGCCCGGTCGCGCAGCTGCTGCTGTCGGCGGGGGACGTGCACGAACGCGAGCGGTACGTGAACGCCAAGAACGCGCTCCGCGCCAGCCTCGAGGCGGGCGCCGTCCCGGTGGTGAACGAGAACGACAGCGTCGCGACGGCGGAACTCCGACTCGGCGACAACGACACGCTGTCGGCTTGGGTGGCGACCTTGGCCGAGGCGGAGGCGCTGATCCTGCTCACCGACGTCGACGGTCTCTACGACGCCGATCCACGGAGGTCGCCCGACGCGAAGCGCCTCGCGGAGGTCGCGGACCCCGGCGTCCTCGGAGCGGAGGTCGCCGGCGGCCGAGGCAGCGCGCGGGGCACCGGCGGCATGGCCACCAAGCTGCACGCCGCCCGCATCGCGCACGACGCCGGCATCGAGACGTGGATCGTCGGGGGCGGTGGGGCGGCGCTCGAAGCGATCGCCCGCGGGGAGCGGATCGGTACGCGGATCGCGGCCGGCCGGACCCGGCCGGCGCGCGAGGCCTGGCTCGCCCAGCAGCACGGGGTCGGCCGCGTCCGCATCGACGACGGCGCCGTGCGGGCGCTGCGGAGTGGACGGAGCCTGCTCCCCAGCGGCGTCACCGGCTGCGACGGGACCTTCCGCTTCGGCGACGCCGTCGACCTGGTCGCTCCCGACGGGACGGTGGTGGCCCGCGGGCTGGTCAACTACGATCGGGACGGCGTCGTCGCCATCGCCGGCCGGCACACGCGCGAGATCGCTTCGGTCCTGGGCACGAAGGACTACGACGAGGTCGTCCACCGGGACGACCTGGCGCTGATCGACGCGCCGGCGCGCACCGGCGTCGAGGCGGCCGATCCGGTCGCGCCCGAACCCGCACGGGAGGATCGATGAAGAGCGTCCGCACCACCCTCGCCACCGTCGCCGCCGCGATGCTGATCGCGTTCGGCCTGCTCGCGCTGCTGAACCCGTGGCTGGCGGTCCGTTGGGTCGGACTCGAGATCGTCGAGCCGCGCGGCCTGACCGAGGTCCGCGCCACCTTCGGCGGCCTCTTCACCGCGCTCGGCGGGGCGATGCTGTGGGCGATCCCGACCCGCCCCCGTTCCCGCGGCTGGATCCGCCTCGCGGCGGTCGCCTTTTCGGTCGTCGCGACCGTGCGGGTCGTCAGCCTGATCCTGGACGGAGCTCCGTCCCCGCTCAACCTCGCCTTCGCGGCCGGGACCGGGTTCGTGGCGGTCGCCCTCGTGCTCGCCGGGTTCCAGGACGTCT
>SLSQ01000178.1 GCA_007130355.1 Trueperaceae bacterium | reverse complement strand
TAGACCTCGAGCGAGACGGCGCTGACGTGCCCGTGCTGCTCCGGCCCGAGCAGGTTGCCGACGCCGCGGATCTCCATGTCCTTCTCGGCCAGCAGGTGCCCGGAGCCGAGGTCGTTCAGCTCGGCGATGGCGTACAGCCGCCGCTGCGCCTGTTCGGTGAGCCGGCCGGGGTAGAGCAGGTACGCCCACGCCTCGGTGTCGCGCCGGCCGACCCGGCCGCGCAACTGGTAGAGCTGCGCCAGGCCCAGCCGGTCGGCGCGCTCGATGATCAACGTGTTCGCGCCGCTGATGTCCAGTCCGGATTCGACGATGGTGGTGGCGAGGAGCACGTCGAACGCGCCCTCCTCGAAGCCGATCATGATCGCCTCGAGCTCGTCGGCCGCCATCTGCCCGTGGGCGACGCCGATTCGGGCTTCGGGCACCAGCTGCTGCAGGGTGCGGGCGCGCATCGCCATCGACCCGATCCGGTCGTGGATGTAGTACGTCTTGCCGCCCCGTTCGAGCTCGTGCACGATCGCGGCCCGGACCGTCATCGGGTCGTACGGCTGCAGCACCGTCCGGATCGGCTTGCGTCCTTCCGGCGGCGTCATGATCTGGCTGACGTCGCGCAACCCGACCAGGCTCATGTACAGGGTGCGCGGGATCGGCGTGGCCGACAGCGAGAGCACGTCCAGGTTCTCCCGGAGCGCCTTCAGCTTCTCCTTCTGGCCGACGCCGAAGCGGTGCTCCTCGTCGATCACCAGCAGGCCGAGCGCCCGGTAGCGCACGTCCTCGCTCAGCAAGCGGTGGGTGCCGATCACCACGTCGACCGTGCCGTCGCGCAGGCCGGTCAACGCCGTCCGCGCCTCGCGGTCGCTGGTGAAGCGGGAGAGCAACGCGACCTGGACCGGCAGTCCCTCGACCCGCGCCACGAAGGTGTCGTAGTGCTGTTTGGCGAGCACGGTGGTCGGGACCAGCATCGCCACCTGCCGCCCGTTCGCCACCGCGCGCATGGCGGCGCGGACGGCGACCTCGGTCTTGCCGAAGCCGACGTCGCCGCTGATCAGGCGGTCCATCGGCACCGTCTTCTCCATGTCGTCGAGGGTCGCCTCGACCGAGGTCTTCTGATCGGGCGTGAGGCGGAACGGGAAGTTCTTGACGACCAGCGGATCCCACTCCGGTTGCGGAGGGAACGCCGTACCCTGGCTCACCTGGCGCTTGGCGTACGTCTTGATCAGTTCGGCCGCCAGCTCCTGGGCGCTGACGCGCGCCTTCTCCTTGGCGCGGGCCCACTCGTTCGTCCCCAGGGTCGAGAGGCGGGGTGGCGTGTCGCTGGTGCCCGGATGGCGTCGCAGCAGCGGAAGCTGCTCGACCGGCAGGAACAGCCGGCCCTCCCCCGAGTACTTCAGGTTCAGGTAGTCGCGCGCCACGCCGAGCACCTGGCGCGACTCGAGGCCCTGGAACAGGCCGACGCCGTGGTCCGGATGGATCAGGTAGTCGCCGACCGACAGTTGCGCGGCGTCCTGCACCGCGCGGCCGGGCAACCGCTTGAGGGTGCGACCGCCCTGGTGGCCGTAGAGGAGTTCCTCGGTCACGACGATCTCGCGTCGGCGGTCGCAGCGGTAGCCGCCCTCGGCCGGCCCCGACGGCACCAGCGCCAGGTCTCCCGGCCGGTCGCTCGCGCGCGACGCCCAGCGGGTCGTCAGCTGGTCGAGCACCTTCTCGCGCAGGTAGCGGCCGGTCCGTTCGAAGCGCAGCAGGGCGGTCACGGCGTAGCCGTCGCGGAGCCAGGTCTCGGCGTCGGCGGCGAAGGCGTCGAGGCGGGCGCGGTAGTACGGGAGTCCGTGGACCGGGGCGGGTCCCGGCTCGAGCGTCAGCGGATCGCGTCCGAACGAGACCACCTCGCGCTCGGCCAGGTGCTCCCAGAGCCAGGCGGCGTCCGACTCGGAGAGCGAGCCGGCGACCAGTTCGGGCGCATCGACCAGCACCGGGCCGGGCGCGGCGGCGAGCACGCGGGAGGTCCAGGCGGCCTCGTCCGCGTCGAAGACGTCGGCACCGCGGCGGGGCGCCAGTCGGTACGTCTCGACGGCCGCGCCGTCGAGGCGGAGCTCGTCGAGCTCGTCGCCGAAGAATCCGAGCCGCAGGGCCGGACCGTCCGGATCGTCGCTCAGGAGGATCGTGACGCTGTCGCCGTGGACCGTGACGCCGGGGGCCTCGTCGCGCGGGTACCCGAACGATTCGAGGCGCTCGAGCAAGGCGTCGCGCCCGAACGTCGCTCCGTGCCGGAAGTCGAGCCGGTACCGGTCCGGATCGGCGGGAAAGGCGCGCACGGCGTGCTCGAGGGTGAGGACCACCTTCTCGGGACGCTCGTGCCAGGCGTCCAGGTCGGGGTCGACCCCGACCGCCGCGCCGAACGGGGCGGCGTCGCGGAACCGTTCGACGCGGTCCGCGGGGACCAGCGCCACCGCCGGCCCCTCGATCCGCGCGAACGCCGCGAGGCGCGCGACCTGCGGCACGGCGAGG
>SLSQ01000306.1 GCA_007130355.1 Trueperaceae bacterium | reverse complement strand
GTTGAACTAAGCCGCTAAGCGGCAGTTCTTTCCACATCTTTTTTCTCGTGACATTATATAAGAGTGGGTCATACTATGCCTCCATGGCATTTAACTTTCAACTTATCTTATTGGAGGCACACTATGACACCATTCGAAACACGTTTGATCGAAGATATGAAGCTGGTCGGTTATTCCCAACGCACCCAGGATACCTATCTCTGTGCGGTTCGTAAACTCTGCCGGCGTGTTCAAAAACCTGTGGAGCAAATCACCAACGAAGATCTGCGAGGGTACTTTCTTTGGCACAAAGACAAATACGCACCCAATACGACGACTATTGCTTTGTGCGGGGTGAAGTTCTGCTTTGAAAAGATTCTCAAAAAGCCAATGCCGGTTTTTGACCTGGCCCGCCAGCCCCGGGGGTTAAAACTACCAGTGGTCTTGTCCCGCGAGGAGGTGCACCAGATATTGAGTAATATCCGGGTGCTGCGCCACCGCGCCTGCCTGAGCCTGATCTACTCGTGTGGGCTGCGCATCAGTGAGGCCGTTGGCATGCAGGTACCCCAGGTCGACTCTAAACGGATGCTCATCCATGTCAAAGAGGGTAAGGCTCTTCGCGACCGCTATGTTCCGTTGCCGCTGGCGACCCTGCAATTACTGCGATGCCACTGGAAAACCCACCGCCATCCCAAGTGGCTGTTTCCTGCCCCTGGACGCAGCGGAACCCACGAGGCGCAGGCCACCCGGTGCCTTCCGTTGAGCTCGGTGCAAACCGTATTCAAAAAATCGCTCAGGGAGGTGGGTATTCAAAAAGATGCCCATGTGCATACCCTGCGCCATTCCTACGCCACGCATCTGTTAGAGGAGGGCGTGGATATTCGCATTATCAGCGAATACCTGGGGCACCGCTCGCTGGACTCCACCCTGATCTACACCCACCTGACGCCCCTGATGCGTCAGGGTGTTGCCGATACCATCAACTCGCTGATGGGCGGGCTGTCATGAAAGCCCCGGCCTTGGAGGTGGCCGAGGTGATGCGGGCATATGGCAGGGAGTATATGCAACTCTATGGAGATCACATGCCAGCGGTTCACCGCAAGGCCATGGCCGATATGCTGGACTGTCGCACTCCGGCCATGGGCGGAACCACATACCATTGCCCGGGTTGCGATCACTACCACTACAGTTATCACTCCTGTGGGAACCGTAATTGTAACAAGTGCGGCAATCAGCGGACACAGCAGTGGCTCGGGCAAACCGGAACGTTGCTCTTGCCAGTCGATCACTTTATGGTCACTTTTACCTTGCCGGGGGAGCTCCGCCGTTTGGCACGTTCCCATCAAAAGCTCTTTTATGGACTATTGATGAAGTGCGCAGCCGCCTCGCTTCAAACCCTGGGGTGGGACTCCCGGTACGTTGGCGGACAGTTGGCCATGATGGGCGTGTTGCACACCTGGGGACGGGATTTGAGTTATCATCCTCACGTGCATATGATCGTGGCCGGTGGCGGACTGTGGGCCAATGAAGGGCTCCACCTTCGCCAAGGCTGCGCAGGACAGGTATGGCTGGCGGCACGCCCCGATTTTCTAATGCCGGTAAAAGCCCTGTCATTGATCTTTTCCGCCAAATTTCGCGATGCATTGAAGAAAGCCGATCCACCGCTGTTCGCCAGCGTTCATAAGCCGATATGGAAGCAGCCATGGGTCGTGCACTCTCAGTCGGTGGGCAGTGGCCAGGCTGCCCTGAAGTACCTGGCCCAGTATGTATTTCGTCCGGCAATCTCCAACAAACGGCTGGTGAGCATGGCCGCTGGCAAGGTCACCTTCCGCTGGCAGCACGCCCAAACCAACCAATGGAAAACCACAACTTTGGATGCGATTGAGTTTATCCGCCGCTACCTGCAGCATGTGTTGCTCCGGGGATTCGTCAAAGTGCGCTATTACGGACTCTATGCTCATCGCCATCGCGGGCAACTCAGTCGGCTGTGCGATACTATGAAGACCACCGCCAGCGATGGGATCATACCCTCATCTGAGCAGGTGGATACCTTATCACCCGAAGCCCCGTCGGCAAAACCCGTTACATGTTGCCATTGCGGACAATCCATGTTCGTTGTGGGAACCATTCCCCGTTCCCGACATCTGTCGGAATGGCCTCATGCACCACCGGCAGGTTCTGCCAATCACACCGGCTATCGCAATCATGGTCTAAGCATTCTCCAAAACGTACCTGTTAACCATCAATAGGATAGAAAAACTGCGCCTTGCTTCCACAACATCAACACATATATGCCAATTATCGCCTCCTGGAAAAAACCCTTATCCATTTTTGGAACAATTTTTTATAGTGACTTTCCCTGCCAAGGCAGCCAGGATTACGCTGGCTCTCTCAATCAAGTTGTTTCCCATTATTTAAATTGCAAATAGACGTGCTTTTCCAAAAATCATAAGCCGGTAAACCGGGCTTGTCCAACACCGGCATGGAACTCGGCAAGCTTCGTTCCATGCCTTAACTTGTTAT
>SLSQ01000030.1 GCA_007130355.1 Trueperaceae bacterium | reverse complement strand
TGGTTCGATGTCTCCACGCTCAAGGAGCCCTACCGGCTCGAGGGCAAGAAGTCGATGGGCATCGAGCTGGTCGAGCAACTCGGTTGGGAGGTCCCCGACGTCGTCCTCTACCCGACGGGAGGAGGCACCGTGCACGACGAAGGGAACGGTCCGGTCCGCGAGATCTGGTGGATCCGCCACGGAGAGACCGAGTGGAACGCGTCCGGTCGGATCCAGGGGGTGAGCGACGTGCCGCTGAGCGACGCCGGACGCGCTCAGGCCCGGGCGCTGCGGGAGCGCCTGCGGGAGGTCCGCTTCGACGGGGCGTACGCCTCCGACCTGCAACGGGCCCACGAGACCGCCACGCTCGCTCTGCCCGAGGTCGCTCCGGTCCCCGACCGGCGCCTGCGCGAGCTGGCCTACGGCCTGCTCGAGGGTGCCCGCTGGTCGGCCCTGACGCCGGAGCAGGCCGAGGCCGCCCGCGTGTGGCGCGAGGATCCGGGCCGTCGCCGCCTGCCGCCGGGCGACCACCATGCGGAGTCGTACACCGACCTGAGCGAGCGGGTCCAGGCGTTCGTTCGGGATCTGCCGTCGTCCGGCCGTTTCGCCGCCTTCGCGCACGGCGGCACGATCCGAAGCGCCCTCTACGCGACGGTCGGCGATCCGGCCGGAACCTGGCGGGTCGCGATCGACAACACCAGCGTCACGCGGGTGCGCTTCGACGCGCGCGGGGTCACGCTCGTCACCATCAACGACCACGCGCACCTGAGCGCGATCGCGACGCCCGCGGGCTGACCCGGTGCGGCTGGCGATCCTCTCCGACCTGCACCTGGGGCCGGACCGGGGCGGCAAGCTCGGCTCGTTCGCCGGCGAGACGCTTCAGGCGTTCCTCGAGGCGACGGAGCGGTCGGCCGCCGACCGCATCGTCGAGCTGGGCGACCGGATCAACGAGGTCGACGCGGAGACGGACGCGGCGAACCTCGGACGCGTCGCCGAGGCGTTCCGTCGGGCCGGCGCGCCGCGCACGCACCTGCTCGGGAACCACGATCTGCACCACCTGAGCCGCGACCAGAACGCCCGCCTCCTGAACGTCTCGATGCGGAGCGAGGCGACCGAACTGGGCACGGCCGGCGGCGCGCGCTGGCGGTTGCTCGCCTTCCGGCCCGACGCGACCTACGTGCCGCGCCACGGACGTCTGCGGATGCGGGAGGAGGACCTCGCCTGGCTTCAGGCCGCTCTGGCCGAGGACCCGAACGCCGCGACGATCGTGGCCTCGCACGTGCCGCTCCTGCGGGTCCCGCTGGAAGGGAACCCGTACTTCGCGGCACGCCCACACACGCGGGCGTGGCACGAGAACGTCGACGCGGCGACCGAGATCCTCGCGCGCCACCCGCAGGTGGTCGCCTGCCTGCACGGGCACACGCACCAGCCGGACGTGACGGTCTTCGACGGGATTCCGTTCCTGACCGCCCCGTCGCCGACCGAAGCGTTCGGCACCGACCCGGATCCGGGCCGCGGCTGGGCGACGCTCGACCTCGGGACCGAGCTCCGGTTCGAGGTGCACGGCCTCGCTCCTTGGAGCTGGTCGGCCCCGGTCCGCCTCCCTCGGCGCCGTTGGAGCGCGGCGGCTCGGGCGGCGCAGGAGCCGCGCTAGGACTCGGAGCGCCCGTTCGCGTCCGCCCCCCTCGGCAGTGCGGCAGCTCGGTGCGGTCGCCCGCTCGAGGGGATCAGGTCGCGAGCAGCGAGCGCAGTTCGCGCATCGATACGACCGTCGCGTCCGGCGTCGGTCGCGCGCGTCCGTCGGGACCGGTTCCGTCGCGGAAGGCGCCCAGGTCGATCCAGATGGAGCGGAGCCCGGCGGCGATCCCGCCCGCCACGTCGGTGAACGGGTTGTCGCCGATCATCACGGCGCCGGCGCGGTCCATGCCGAACCGTTCGAGCGCCGCCTCGAAGAAGGCGCGCGACGGCTTCCCGACCGTCTCGGCGCGCACGCCGGCCGCGACCTCGAGCGTGGCGGCGATCGCACCCGGTCCGGGCACCACGTCGCCGTCGCCGGCGGGAATGCGCGCGTCGCCGTTCAGCGTGATCAGGCGGGCGCCCCGCCGCAGCGCACGGGTCGCGACGGTCAGGTCCCGGTAGGAGAGGCGCGCGTCGCGTCCGACCAGCACGGCGGGCACGTCGGTCGGCGTCGGGACCGGATCGTCCGGAGCTCCCGGTTCCGGCAGTCGGACGTCGGCGCCGGCGGCGGAGAGCGCCGCCCGGACGGCGTCCGCGGCGAGTGTCAGGACCGGCGCGCCGGGCGCGAGCCACCGTCCCGCGCCGCTCCGCAGATCGTCGGTCACGAGATCGAGCGGCGCCAGCATCCGCTCGTGGGGGCAGGGGAGTCCTGCCTCGGCGAGCATCGCGGCGAAGCGGGCGCCGGGCGCGATCGAGGCGTTGGTGAGGAAGCCGACCCGAACGCCCGCGGCGCGCAGGTCGCGCACGAACTCGGCGGCGCCGTCGGCGAGCCTTCCGCCGAACCAGGTGCAGCCGT
>SLSQ01000180.1 GCA_007130355.1 Trueperaceae bacterium | reverse complement strand
TGCTCCTCGCCTGGCTCCTCGTCGCCCGGGCGATCGTGCCCGCGACCGTCCGGTCGGCGCACGCCTCGGCGTTCGCCGCGCGTGAGCGCGCCCTGCGGCCGGTCGTGGCCGTGGGCGCGCTCGCCACGTGGGTCGCCGCCGCGCTCGAACCCGCGTTGACCGTACGCGCCCTGGTCGGCTCGGTCCCGCCCGATCTCTACCTCGACTTCCTGCGGGACACGCGGGCCGGCACCGGCGCGCTCCTGCGCGCAGCGTGCGCCGTCGCGGCGGGGGCGTTCCTCCTCCGCTCGGCGGGCTCCGAGCGTCCCACCTCGTGGACCGACCTGCTGGCGGCGACCGTGCTGGGGGCCGGCCTCTTCGTCGGCTTCGCGATCTCCGGGCATGCCGCCGCGATTCCGGGTCCGATCGCCGTACCGGCGGCGACGGTGCACCAAGCGGTCGCGACCGTATGGATCGCCGCGGTGGCGTCGCTGGTCGTGCTCCCGCTCTGGACGACCGACCGCCGCGACGCCCTGCGGGCCGCGACCGGGCGCGTCGCCCGCGTCGCCCTGGCTTCGGTCGCGGTGTTGACCGCGACCGGCGCCTACGCCACCACCCTGCACGTGGGCTCGTGGGAAGGGCTGACCGCGACCCCGTACGGCGTCGCCTGGTGGACGAAGATGGCCGTGGTGGCGATCGTGCTCGCCATCGCCGCGGTCCAGCGCCTGCACCACGTTCCGGCGGTGGCCTCCGCGTCCGGTCCGAAGGCCGGCTTCCGCCGCCTGCTGGCCGTCGAGTCGGTCCTCTTGGCGACGGCGTTCGGCGTCACCGCGCTCCTCGCGACCCGTCCACCGCCGCACTGAGCTCTCGGTCGCCGGCAGCGCGGTGCCGGCGACCGATCTCCTATGGGTGCGCCGACCCGTGGGGCCGGTCCGGTTCCACGCGGACGACCGGTACGGTACGATCCGCACATGTTCGCCGTACCGGGGGCCGAGCGCACCTTCGCCTCCCTGCGGATCGAGGCGGCCGCCGGCCGGTTGGTCGCGCAGGCCGACGTCGACGCGCTCGTGATCGAGGCGGGGCCGCTGCTCGAACGGGGCGCCGGCCCGTCCGCCGACGTGCACGATGCGGCCGGTCCCGAACTCGCGGCCGAGGCCCGTCCGCTCGCTCCGGTGCCCGCCGGTCGCGCGGTGCGGACCGCGGGGTACCTGCTGGCGAACCGGTTCGTGGTTCACGCCGTCTGTCCGATCTTCGACCGTCGCGACCGGAACGCCGAACTGCTCGCGAGCACGCACCGGGCCGCGCTGAGCGAGGCGGACGCGGCCGGAGCGAGGTCGCTCGCCCTGCCGGCGCTCTGCATCGGGCCGTACGGCTATCCCGCCCCGCGCGCCGCCGCGATCGCGGTCGGTGCGGTCCTCGAGGCGGCGCCGTCGCTGAACTCGCTGCAGCGCGTGCGGTTCGTGCTCGACGACGATGCGTGCCTCGAGGCGTACGCCGCCGAGCTCCGTGACGTAGAGGCCTGAGCCTGGATCCGGTCGGCCGTCACCGGCCGTTCGTCGGGGACGGCGGCGCTCAGGCGTTCCGCGCGTCCGTGTCGACCTCCGCGAGGGCCACCGCCCGCCGCCCGTACACCCGCCGCTCGCGCCACGAGACGTAGACCCCGCTGGCGATCACGACGGCGATGCCGACCCACGCCCAGCGGTCGGGGAAGTCGCCGAACCAGAGCAACCCGACCACGGTCGCCATCACGATCTCGGCGTAGCCGACCGGCGCCAGCCAGGCGGCGGGGGCCCGCTCGAACGCCTCGATGATCAGCAGGTGCGCGCACGCACCGCAGAGGCCGAGGAGGAGCATCCAGGCGAGCTCCGTTCCGCCGAGCGGGGCCCAGGACAGCGGCACGACGAGGCTGGTCGCGACGGTCCCGACCAACGCCGTGTAGCCGAGCGTGAGCAGCGGTGGAGCGCTGCCGGCGATGCGGCGCGTGACGATGAAGTAGAAGGCGTTGAGGGTGCCGGCCCCGAGCCCGAGCAGGGCGGCGGGACCGAAGACCCCGCTGCCGGGCCGGACGATGATCGCGACGCCGACGAGACCGACGGCGACGGCGAGCGCCCGCCGCCAACCGACCGGTTCGCCCAGCAGCCACGGCGCCAGGATCGTCACCACCAGCGGCGAGACGAAGAACAACGCCAACGTGTCGGCGATCGGCAGGAACCGTAGCGAGGCGAAGAACAGCGTGGTTCCGGCCAGCAGCAGCACCCCGCGCAGCACCTGCGCCCCGAGGCGGTCGGGGATCAGGCTGCGTGGTCCGAAGCGAACCAGGAGCACCGGCGCCAGCAGCGCCAGGTGGAAGGCGTAGCGCGCCCAGACGACCTGGCCGAGGGGAAGGTCCTCCATCAGGTGTTTCGCGATGCCGTCCTGGACCGGCAGGATCGCCATCGCCGCGAGCATCGACGCCACGCCCGTCGCGAGGCGGACGGGGGGCGGCGGGGCGCGGCGCGGCATGGCCGCCGACGCTAGCATGAACCGAAGAAGGCC
>SLSQ01000228.1 GCA_007130355.1 Trueperaceae bacterium | reverse complement strand
TGGTGGTGCGGCCAGGCGCTCGCCTCGCCGCCCCGGGCGCCGACGAAGAAGTAGCAGCCGGGCGCCTGGCGCAGCCACAGCGCCATGTCGTCGCCGCCCATGATCGGGTCGGGCCGGACCACGCGCCCTTGGCCGACGATCCGCTCCGCCACGGCCCGCATCCGTGCGGTCGCGGCGTCGTCGTTCACCACCGCCGGGGAACCGGCGATCCAGTCGACGTCGACCTCGCCGCGGTGGGTGCGCGCGACCCCTTCGGCGACCTCGCGGATGCGTGCCTCCAGCCGCGTGCGGGTGGCGTCCGCGAAGGTGCGCAGCGTGCCGCCGATCTCGACCGCCTCGGGCACGATGTTGAACGCGGTGCCGCCGTGGATCTTCGTGAGCGACACGACCGCCGGATCGACCGGATCGGTCTCGCGCGAGACCAGCGTCTGGAGCGCCGAGATCAGCTGCGCCGAGATCACGATCGGATCGACCGTCTGGTGCGGCATCGCCGCGTGGCCCCCCTGGCCACGGACCCGCAGCAGGAACCGGTCGGCCGCCGCCATCGCCGGCCCCTCGCGCAACGCCACCGTCCCCGTCGGGTGCATCGTGCCCAGGTGCAGGCCGAGCACCCGGTCGATCTCGAGCCCGTCGAGCGCCCCGTCCGCGAGCATCGCCTCCGCCCCCTGCACGATCTCCTCGGCCGGCTGGAAGAGGAACACGATCCGGCCGCGCAGCGCCTCCGGATCCTGGAGGAGGACCTCCGCGACGGACAGCAGCGCCGACACGTGGCCGTCGTGCCCGCAGGCGTGGTTCGCGCCGTCGACGCCGGAGCGGTACGGAGCGGACTTCTCGTCCGGCACCGGGAGGGCGTCCATGTCCGCTCGGGCCAGGACGGTCGGTCCCGGCCGGCCGGAGTCCCAGACGGCCACCACGCCGGTCCCGCCCACCCCGTCGCGGGGCTCGAGCCCGAGCGCGCGCAGGCGCTCGGTGATCACGCCCATGGTGCGGACCTCCTCGAACGCGGTCTCCGGGTGGCGGTGCAGGTCGCGGCGGGTCTCGATCGTGCGCTCCGCCAGGGCGCGGACGCGTTCCTTCAGCTCGGGCATGACGTGCCTCCTCGGGGCGGGCCGCGCGCGGCCCGGGGTTCCGAGAAGGGTATCGCGAACCCGCGACGGGGCCGCGACCGGTCGCCGGCCCGACGGTCCGGTACCTTGTCGGTACGCCCGCGCAGCCGCGAGGAGGAGGCGGACCGTCATGAACCGAGCGCCCCACGAAGCGGACGAAGACGTTCGCACCGTCGATCTGAACGCCGACGCCGGCGAGTCGTTCGGTCCCTGGCGGATGGGGGACGATGCGGCCCTGTTCCCGTACCTCACGAGCGTGAACGTGGCCTGCGGGTTCCACGCAGGCGACCCGGCCACCATGCGGCACACGGTGCGTCTCGCCCTCGAGCACGGCGTCGCGGTCGGGGCCCACCCGGGCTACCCCGACCTGCCCGGGTTCGGACGCCGTGAGTTGACCATGGACGCGCGCGACCTGCACGCCGCGGTCGTCTACCAGATCGGCGCGTTGCACGCTTTCGTGCGGGCGGAGGGCGCGCGGTTGCACCACGTGAAGGCGCACGGGGCGCTCCACCACCGCTCGGCCGTCGACGACGCCGTCGCCGACGCGGTCGCTCGGGCGGTCGCCGATGCCGGAGGGGGCGCGCCGCTGGTGGTGCTGGGCGGCCCGGCCGGCGCGCGGATGCGGGCCGCGGCCGAGCGGGCCGGCGTGCCGGTCGTACCGGAGGCGTTCCCCGATCGCGCCTACCTGGCGGACGGACGGTTGACGCCCCGCTCGCTGGACGGCGCCTGGATCGGCGACCCGGACCGGGTCGCCGCTCGGGCGGTGCGGATGGTCCGCGACGGCCGCATCGAGGCGTGGGACGAGGGCGAGACGGCGGTCGAGGCCCGTACCCTGTGCGTGCACGGCGACCACGACGGAGCGCCTGCCGTGGCGCGGGCGGTGCGCGACGCGGCGGAAGCCGCCGGGTTCCGGGTCGCGACCTACCGGTGAGGCTCGCCTGGTCGCGCCCGAGCGGGATCGCGGTCGAGGACGCCGAGCGGATCGGCACGGCAGCGCCGGAATGGGTCACCGACGTCGTTTCGGCCTACGACACGGTCCAGATCGAGTTCGACGCCGACCGGTCCGACGCGCGCACGGTCGAGGCGTGGATCGCCACGCTCCTCGCCGCCGACGCGGCCGACGCCACCGACACGAACGACGCGGCCGACGCCGCGGAGCCGGACGTCGGATCGCCGGACCCGGCCGTGCCGCCGCGCGCCCCCCGGACCGTCCCCATCCCGGTGCGCTACGACGGCCCCGACCTGGCGGACGTCGCCAATGCGGCCGGCCTGACGGTGGCGGAGGCGATCGACCTGCACGCCGGCGCCGACTACCGCGTCCGGGCGCTCGGGTTCGCGCCCGGCTTCCCGTTCCTCGAAGGGCTTCCCGAGGCGCTCCGCACGCCGCGGCTCGCGCGGCCGCGCGCCCGCGTG
>SLSQ01000124.1 GCA_007130355.1 Trueperaceae bacterium | reverse complement strand
TGCTGATCAGCGCCGCGTACGCGGTCGACCCTTCGCGTCGCGCGGTGACCCGGTAGGCGAGCACCGCGACCGCCTCACCCAGTTTCAGGACGCGCGGCCCTTCGATGTCGAACGTCGACCACGGCTGCGCGTCCAGCGACGCCAGGATGGGCTCCTTTCCCTCGAGAAACGTGCCCCCGGGAAGGAGCATGACGGCATCGTCCCTCAGCACATGCTCGTAGAACTCCTTGGCGACTTCGGCGTCGGACGACAGAGCTCGCCAACCCTGCGTCTCGAGTTCGAGCAGCGTCGCTAGCACGGCTTCGTCACCTCGATTGCCCGGCCAGTTCTTGCGGCCGTCTAAGCGCGACCGCGCCTCGACCAGGTGGGTGAACGGCGGTCCGGCCGTCGGCGTCACGTCGGCGCCCCCACGCTCAAGCCGACCGCCCGCGCCGCTGCCGCTTGGCGCTCGTCGTACGTCACGACGCCGTCCGCCCCCCACCGTAGCGCCGCGGCGACGTGCAACGCGTCGAGGCTGCGCAACGCCGTACCCGGTAGCAGTCCGGCGGTACGGTAGACGTCACCGTCGGGCACCAGCAGTTCCACGCGCTCCAGGACCGACGTCACGTGCTCCTGCGGGATCGAAGTGCGGATCCCCATCCGGCGCAACTCCGTCTCGAGCAGGAGGCTCGAACCGACGCTGTCCCCGTCCTCGAGTGCACGATCCAAGAACGCCACGAGCGCGTCCGACTCCGCCTCCTCGATGATCAGCTTCGCGGCGGCCGAGGTGTCGAGGTAGTGCCGCACGTCATCGTTCCTCGCGCAGCGCGTCGAGGGCGTCTCGGACGGTCTCGACCGAACGAACGCGCCTGATCGACGCGAAGTCGCCTCGGCGCTTGGCCGGCACGACTCGGGGTGCGATGCCCTGCGCAGCGGGCGAGAGCACGGCCACGACCTCGCCATGGTTCGTCACCTGGAGCGTCTCACCCGCCTGCACGCGCCGTAGCACTTCACTGCTGTTGTTTCTGAGCTCACGGTGCGGGATCGACTTGGCCACGGGACGCCTCCGTAGCAATCGTAGAACGAACGCGCATCGTCAGCGCCGGCACGGGCTACCGCTGCCGCGTCAGCCCCGAGGGCGCCCGCGCAGGCGAGGAGCTGCGGCTCCTCCTCAACGCGCACCGCCTGGTCGACGCACCGTGCCGGGCCTCCGGCCCGAACTACGCGCGCTCCTCGGCGGCCGCGTCGCCCTTCTCCGGAGCGAACCCGCCGACCGGCGGGCGCTCACCGGGTCGCCACTCGAGCTGCTCACGGTCCCACCTTCCCGACTCCGCGGCAGCCACGTACGTCGAGTCCAGAAACGCCAATAACGCCTCACGAGGCGATCGGGCCGTCCGCACCTCGTCGTACGGCAGGATGAACTCCCCGAGATTCGCGTCCCACCGGGCGGCGCTCGGACGGACCTCGGCGTGCTCGAAGCCGGGGGGACTCGGGTAGGCATACGAGTAGAAGAGCGGCTGGGGATGCGACTCGCCGCCCGCCCAGAAGCCGGCGCTGCTCAGCTCGTGGGAGTACGCCTCGCGGGTGATCCAGTCCGGCAGGTTCGGGATGCCTCCCGGATGCGCGGGCGCGCGGGCGCCGCTGAACCGCGTCACCGCCAGATCCATCGCTCCCCAGAAGAAGTGCACCGGACTGCTCTTGCCGACGAACCCGCCTCGGAACTCGTCGAACACCAGGCCGGCGCTCGAGAGGATCCGCCAGAACCGGTTCACGTACTCAGGCTGGTAGTCGCCGTCGCGCTCGTTCTCCGCGAACGGTATCGGATCGGCGACCTCGTTCGGTACACCGTGGATCTCCACGGCGATGCCCAACCGCCGCAGCTTCTCCATGAGCTTATGGTGGAACTCCGCGACGGTTCGCGGCCGCAGGTCGAGTCGCTCCTTCGAGCCGTCCGACGCCACCACGGTCAGCTCGTGTTCAATGAGGTCGAGATCGATCTGAAACGCTCGCCCCTGCCACGGGATCGGACGGCTCGTCAGTCCGCGTGACGTCAGGTGCAGCGTGGCGTGCCACTGGTGGTTCACCCACGGTACGCACGCCACCCGGATCTTCCCCACGATCTGCAACCACATGTGCAGCGTGGCCGCCGTCGCCTTCCACTCGGCGAATGGAAGGGCCGGCCAGGCCTCAATGATCGTGCCATCGTCCGTCATGATCGGACCTCCTCGACCTGCGCCCGCGTCACCCGCTGCTCGTCCACCCCGCACGCCGCGCGTCGGGGAACGTTCGGAGGGTTGACGGAGATGGCGTGAGTCTACCGGTCGGGGTCCAGGCCGTGGGTTCGGTCAGGTGGTCCGCGTCGGGGCGGACGAGACCCGAGATCGTCGCGAGGACCGCTGCGCCGTACCGTCCGCACGTACGAGCGAGCACGAACGTCCTATGATTCGTTCGACGCACGAGGGGGCTCGGCCGCGAGGAGGCAGAGGCGTGACCGCATTCCTGGTCGGCACCGCGATCCTGTTGGCCTACTACCTTGCTGCCGTGTTCGCGTTGCCG
>SLSQ01000032.1 GCA_007130355.1 Trueperaceae bacterium | reverse complement strand
CCGCACGATGCGGGCCGGCCCCTTCCGTGGTCGCGGTCGCGCCGGGTTCACCAGCGGAACGGGATCGTCTGCTCGGTCCGGACGTCGCTTCCGTCGAGCACGGTGTCGGTCCGCGCTTCGCCGGCGCGGTCGGCGACGATCCGCAGCGCGTCCGGAGCCAGGTCGAAGAGCGTCAGGAAGGCGTCGAAGCTCGGGATCGCCTCCGCCGCGTCGTCGACGATCGCCTCGTCCGGATCGACCGGTTCGGCGACGTCCGGGGACTCCTCCCCTTCGAAGCTCACCTCGAGCTCGTACGGTCCGGTCTCGAAGCCGCCCCAGGTGGTGGTGACCACGTACGGTTCGGTCGTTCCGTCCGAGACGTAGCGAAGGATCGAGGTGTTCGTGTCGGGGGCGTCGTCGTTGTCCTGCAGCACGCCCCCGGATTCGGGCACGACCAGGCGCAAGTAGGTGTCGATCGGATCGGACCGCATCGTCACGCGCACCGTGGTGCCGGCCGGCGCGGGCGCGAGGCGGTACAGGTTGGCGCGGTCGCCGTCGATCTCCGGACCGTCTTCGGCGATCTGCGCGGAGATCGTGCCGGGAACCTCGAACCGGGTCGCATCGATCCCTTCGAGGTCGAGCGCGTAGCCGCTGGCGGTGGCCAGGTCGACCGCGTCGGGGAGCCACCACTCCTCGTCGTCCCACGACGGTTCCCACGGGTCGGGCTGGAACGAGGCGTCGGCGGCCTCGTGCGCGAGGGTGGTCGCGAAGAAGGCGGCCGGTTGCGCCAGCACGTCGAGCAGGTCCACGACGCCGTGCAGGTGCGCGCCGACGTCGCTGCGGCCGAAGCCGAGCGGACCCGCGTCCGCAGGCGCCTGCCACGCCGCTTCGCGGCCGGCGGCCACGTCCACGATCCGTTCGAAGGCGGCGGGCGGGAACGCCATCGCCAGGTGCCCGTCGACCACCCCGACCGAGAGGTCGGTGTTCGGGCCGAGGCGGTAGCGGACGTAGGGAACGTCGTCGTAGTTGCGTTCGGTGCGCGAGATCCAGCCCTCCGCCTCGTCGCGGGTCGGGACGTCCGGATCCATCGGGGCGAGCGCGTCCAGGGCTCCGAGGACGCCGTCGATCAGCGCGTCGACGCCGTGGCGGGCGGCCTCTTCGTCGTCGACCGGCATCAACAGCGCCTGCGGCGGGCTCGAGAGCAGGCTGTACAGGTCCGGGCGGAACGGTTCGAGGGCGACGACCTGCAGCTCTTCGCCGAGCCAGGAGAGGAGCGAAGCGTCGAGGTCGAACATCGCGAACTCGCGCAGGAAGTCGCGCACGGTGGTCGGCATCCGCTGCCAGGTGGTGACGTCGAGGACCAGACCGTCGAGCCAGTCGACCCAGGCGCTCGCCTGGAGCGGCATGGTGCTCACGCCGACCGCGTCGGCCGGGGCGAGGGTCGGGGCGGCGAGGTCGCAGCCGTCGCAGCGCAGCAGGGCGGCGAGCTCCGGATCTCCGGCCTCGTCGTCGATGCGTGCTTCGGAGACGGTGACGAGACCCTCGTCGGTGAGCGAGGCGGTGAACGATGCCGCCGGCACGGTCCGGAGCAGCGCCACCAGGCGTTCGAAGGCGTGCACCTCGTCCGGCTGGTCGCGCTGGATCGGCGCTTGCGCCTCGAGCAGGTCGGCGAGGAGCGCCGGCGCGAAGGTGATCTGGGCGCCCGGTGCCGCCACCTCGCGGCTGCCGAACGGGGTTCGCGCGAGGGTCGGTTCGTCCGCCCCGTGCGCGCGCCGCAGCGCTCCGCGGACGACGTCCGGTCGGCTTCCGACGAGCCACACCTCGCCGGTGCGGGCGAAGACGAGCGGGAGGTCGCTGCCGTCGCCCATCAGGTAGAGGGGCGTGCCGTCCTGCTCGCCGAGGACCTCCGGCTCGAGGCAGGCGACCAGGGCGTCGCCGGCGGCGTCGACGTCCGCGAGCGCCGCGTCGTCGAAGCGCACCGCCGCGAGCACGCCGGGCACGATCGCGAACGGATCGACGGCGACCGAGAGCAGGACGTCGGAGGCCCAACGTCGGTCGAGCACCGCTTCGAGCGCGTCGCCCGTTCCGGGGCACTGCGCGTTCAGCTCCGCGACCGCGCCCCCGAGGTCCTCGGCGAGGAGGCCGAGTTCGCGGATCGGCGCCGGTGCCATCCAGAGCATGTCGCCGACGCTGCCGGAGAGCTCGTCGGCCATGCCGGTCAGCTCCTCGAACGGGGCGAAGGCGGCGGCGACGTCGAGTTCCTGCAGCGCGTCGTGGAGGTCGCCGGCCGGCAGGTCGCCGGTACGGACCAGGACGGACAGGACCGACTCGGACGGGGCGTACGTGCGCAGGTCGGCCTGGGCGGTCGCGGCGCCGAACGCCAGCGCGATCGCCGTCAGGATCGCGGCGAGGCGGATCGGCGTCGCGCCACGATGGGGCGCGGTCGGGTGCGGGGTTCGGTGCACGGATTCCTCCTTGGCGGAATGGGGCGTGACGTCGTGCGTCCTTCGGGGCGTTCGATGGGGAGGAACGGGCGTCGTCCGTGGCGGACGGCGCCGCGTGGGTTCAGCCGGCGGGGCGGACGCCTTCGGGGGTGACGCGGACGCCGTCCCCGTCCTCGTCGTCGGAGGTGACGATCAGCGCGTAGTCGTCGCCGCTGAAGTCGACCACCGTCCACCGGACGCCGCGGGGCAGGGTCAGGTCGATCAGGGCCTGGGTCGAGTAGAGGCCGCTGCGCAGGCGCTGGATCTCCATCAGCAGCCACGCCTCCCAGGCGGTGCGTTCGACCGGCCGCAGCCGGGCTTCGTCGAGCGGGGGACGGACCGTTTCGGGGTCGCCGCGGGTGCCGGGGGCGCACGCGGCGAGGAGCAGACCGAAGGCGAACAGGGCCGCGAGCGCGGCGCGGGGTGCGTTCATACGCCCACCATAGTACGGCCGTGGCGGACGGCGGGGGTGAGGCGCGGCGGACGGACGTGGTCCCTGCCGCCGTGCGCCGCCCGACTCGGGCCGCGCGGCGCGGCGTCAGGCGCCCTCGTCGTCGTCCGGTGCGACCGGCGCCAGGCCGAGGTGGGCGACGTACCGTTGCGCGCCGCGCCGACGCTGGTAGCGGAGCAGCAGGTCGAACAGCTCCCGCTGCAGCTCCTTGGCGTCCTCGTAGTCGAGCTCGAGCCGGTCGCGCCAGGCGGAGAGGACCGCCGGTCCGCCCGGATCGAGCGTGGTCGCGTTCGCGTCCGGCCGGACCGCCATCTGGACCTGCACGCGACCGCGCTCGTCGCGGTAGATGCGGGTGCCCCAGGCGCCGAGCGCTTCGCGCCGGGCGCGCACCACGCTGCGGCGGAGGAGGCGCTGCGCCCACGCCTCCCGTTCGGCGAGCGCCTCTTCGAGGGTGCCGGCGGGGCTCGCTTCGAACGGCACGAAGAACACGTCGGCGACCGCGCGGTAGAGGCGGATCGGCCGGCCGCGTCGAGGCCGGCGGCCGACCTCGGCGAGGACGCCGGCGGCGACCAGGCGGCGGACGCGGGCGAGCACCGTGTTCGGCTTCTCCCGCGTGGCGCGCGCGACCTCGCCGACGCTGCGGGCGCGGCCGAGGAACGGTTCGAGCTGCCTTCGGGTGCGGGCGTCGAGCAGGAGGGCGGCGCGGGCGCCGTCGTGCACGATCTCGGTGCGCCCGTCGGGAGGCGGTGCGGGTCCTCGGGCGGGGTCGGTCCGTTCCATCGAATGTGATTCTGGAGCTCCCATATCACGTTGAAGCGTACGACACTTCGGTCAGGAGCGGCCGGGTCCGAGCCGCCGGGACCGCATGCGCCGCGCCGCGGCGACGCTCCCGCCCGCCGGTCCCGTCGCATCGCCCCCGCGCCGCGGGGTCCGCGCATGGAGGTCACATGACGAAGAACAGCTTCGGCGCCCGCGAACGGTTCGACACCGGTTCGGGTCCCGCCTACTACTACCGGCTCGCCGCCCTGCAGGAACAGGGTCTCGGCGACGTCGACCGCATGCCGTTCTCGATCAAGGTGCTGCTCGAATCGCTGCTCCGCAACGAGGACGGCTTCCTGATCACCGCCGACGACGTGCGCAAGCTGGCCGCCTACGACGCCGCCGCGCCGGCCCAGGACGAGGTCCCGTTCCTGCCCGCCCGGGTGGTGCTGCAGGACTTCACCGGCGTGCCCGCCGTGGTCGACCTGGCCGCGCTGCGCAGCGCCATGCACCGCATGGGCGGCGACCCGAAGCGGATCAACCCGCAGGTTCCGGTCGACCTGGTGATCGACCACAGCGTCCAGGTCGACGAGTACGACAGCCCGCTGGCGCTGGTCCGCAACGCCGAGATCGAGTTTGAGCGCAACCGCGAACGCTACGAGTTCCTGCGCTGGGGCCAGGCGGCGTTCGAGAACTTCTCGGTCGTCCCGCCCGCGTCGGGAATCGTGCACCAGGTGAACCTCGAGTACCTCGCCAAGGGGGTGCAGAGCCGACCGCACGGCGACCTCGAGGTCGTGTATCCGGACAGCCTGGTCGGCACCGACAGCCACACCACCATGATCAACGGGCTCGGCGTCGTCGGTTGGGGCGTCGGCGGCATCGAGGCCGAGGCGGTCATGCTGGGTCAGCCGGTCTACATGCTCACCCCCGAGGTGGTCGGCTTCAAGCTGACCGGCCGCCTGCCGGAGGGCGCGACCGCCACCGACCTGGTGCTCGTCGTCACGCAGATGCTGCGCGAGAAGGGGGTCGTCGGCAAGTTCGTCGAGTTCTACGGCGACGGCCTCTCCGCCATGACCGTGCCCGACCGGGCCACGCTGGCGAACATGGCGCCCGAGTACGGCGCCACCATGGGCTTCTTCCCGGTCGACGACGAGACGCTCCGGTACCTCCGCCAGACCGGCCGCCTGCCGGACGAGGTCGAGGCGGTCGAACGCTACGCCAAGGCGAACGGCATGTTCCGGACCGACGGCACGCCCGACCCCGAGTTCGTGGACTCGATGGAACTGGACCTGTCCACGGTCGAGCCGAGCCTGGCCGGACCCAAGCGCCCGCAGGACCGCGTGCTGCTGAGCGACATGCGCGACACCTTCCGCGAGGACCTGGTGAAGCCGGCCGCCGCCCGCGGGTTCGAACTCCCGTCCGAGCGGCTCGGCGACACCGCCCCGATGACGTACAAGGGGCAGCGCCACGACCTGCGGCACGGCGACGTGGTCATCGCCGCCATCACCTCGTGCACGAACACCAGCAACCCGTCGGTGATGCTGGCGGCCGG
Organism: Trueperaceae bacterium; assembly: GCA_007130355.1. Taxonomy (GTDB): domain Bacteria; phylum Deinococcota; class Deinococci; order Deinococcales; family Trueperaceae; genus SLSQ01. The sequence continues at coordinate 4,952 of SLSQ01000032.1, read as the reverse complement.
CCTCATCGCCCGCAAGGCGGCCGAGCGCGGCCTGACCGCCAAGCCGTGGGTCAAGACCAGCCTCGCTCCCGGCTCGAAGGTGGTGACCGAGTACCTGACGGAGACCGGCCTGATGCCGGACCTCGAGAAGGTCGGCTTCTTCCTGGTCGGCTACGGGTGCACCACCTGCATCGGCAACAGCGGACCGCTGCCCGACGAGGTCGCCGCCGCGATCCAGGAGGGAGACCTGGTCGCTGCCAGCGTCCTCTCCGGCAACCGCAACTTCGAGGGCCGCATCAACCCGCACGTCAAGGCGAACTACCTGGCCAGTCCACCGCTGGTCGTCGCCTACGCCCTGGCCGGCACCGTCGACCTGGACCTGAGCCGCGACCCGATCGCCACCGACCCCGACGGCGAACCGGTGTACCTGAAGGATCTCTGGCCCAGCCAGGCGGAGATCACCGAACGGCTCGAAGCGGCCATGAACCCCGAGACGTTCCGGCGCATGTACGACGGCATCGAGGAGAGCAACGAAACCTGGAACGCGATCCCCGTCAAGGGCGGCGAGCTGTTCGACTGGGACGAGGACAGCACCTACATCCAGGAGCCGCCGTTCTTCAAGGACATGGACCCCGACGCGCACGGGATCGCTCCGATCCAGGGCGCCCGCGTGCTGGTCAAGGTCGGCGACTCGGTCACCACCGACCACATCAGCCCCGCCGGCGCGATCGCGCCCGACACTCCCGCCGGCCGCTACCTGAAGGAGCGGGGCGTGCCGCAGCGGGAGTTCAACAGCTACGGCTCGAGGCGCGGCAACGACCGCATCATGACGCGCGGCACCTTCGCGAACATCCGCCTCAAGAACCAGCTCGCGCCCGGTACCGAGGGCGGCTGGACCACCGACTTCACGACCGGCGAGGTCGCTGCGATCTACGACGCGGCCCGGAACTACCAGCGGGCGGAGGTGCCCACCGTCGTGCTGGCCGGGCACGACTACGGCATGGGCAGCAGCCGCGACTGGGCGGCGAAGGGCACCTACCTGCTCGGCGCCCGCGCCGTGATCGCCGCCAGCTTCGAGCGGATCCACCGTTCGAACCTGATCGGCATGGGCGTTCTGCCGCTCCAGTTCCGCGCCGGCGAGGACGCCGACGCGCTCGGTCTGGACGGTACCGAGACGTTCGACGTGCGCATCGGCGACGACGTGGCGCCGCGCCAGGAGGTCCCGGTCGTCGCGACGAAGGCGGACGGAAGCCGCACCGAGTTCGCCGTCCTCTGCCGCCTCGACAGCCCGGTCGAGATCGCCTACTACCGCAACGGCGGGATCCTCCACACCGTGTTGCGGCGCCTGCACCGGGAGGCGAGCCCCGCCTCCTGAACGCCGCGCCGACCGACCGAGGTACGATCCCGCGCCCCGCTGCTCGCCGGGGCGCGGGATCGTTCACGCCGCGCACGCGCCCGGACCCAGTAGGCTAGGACCATGCGCGACCTGCTCGGATTCCTGGTCTTCGCCGTGATCGTGTTCTTCGTCGTCGGCGAGACGATCGGTTGGAACGTCGGAATCGCCGGCAGCACGCCGGTGATGGTGTACAAGCGCGACGGCGCGGTGGCGACCGAACGGCAGACGGTCCGGGCGCCGCAGATGGAGATCGGCCTTCGCGGCCGCGTCCGTGCCGGCGAGGTCGAGGTCCGGATCGTGCACCAGGACATGGGCAGCTTCCAGACGAACCGGCCGCCCGAGACGCCGCGCGTGATCTTCGAACAGACCTTCCTGCGCGGTCAGGCGCTGAACATGACGCGGACGTTCGACGAGGGGCACGGTCGGTACGAGGTCGAGCTGCGCTTCCGCGAGGCGTCCGGCACGTTCCAGGTGCGGTTCCCGAGCGGGGCCGACCTTTGACCCGCGCGCTTCGCGCGTGGGCGGTCGCCGCTCGGCTCCTCCTCCTCGCCGCGGCGTTCGCAGCGGCGCCCGCATCCACGGTCGTCGCGCAGCCGCTCGCCTCCGGACCCACCGTCCGCGTCCTGCTCGACGAGGCGCTTCCGGCCGCCCGCATCGAGATCGAGGGACCGCACCACGTCCGCACGCCCCGCGGCGCCCACGGGGCGGCGCACGGCCTGGCGTGGCCGCTGTACGCCGAGGACGGCGCCATCGTGGCGGGGAGCGGCGCGCGCGCCCATCCGGTCGGCGCTTGGATCGAACTGACCCCCGACGGCGGCACGATCGCCCACGACGGGCGCGTCTTCCGGGGCGGCCTGCGGGTCGAAGCGGTCGAGGGCGGACTCCGGCTCGTCAACGCGCTGCCGCTCGAGGCGTACTTGCGCGGGGTGGTCCCGGCGGAGATGTCGGCGTCGTGGCCGCTCGAAGCGCTCAAGGCGCAGGCGGTCGCCGCCCGCAGCTATACCCTCGCGTCGCTCGATCCGACCGGCGCGTACGACCTGTGCGCCACCGACCGGTGCCAGGTCTACCGCGGCGTGGCCGCCGAGCATCCGCGCAGCGACCGGGCGGTCGCCGAGACGGAGGGGATCGTGATCGCCGTGAACGGCGTCCCTGCCGCCGCCTACTACCACGCCGACTCGGGCGGCGTGGTGGCGTCGTCGGCCGAGGTATGGGGACGCGCCCTGCCGTACCTGCCGTCGCGGACCGACGTGCCGGTCGTCTCGCCCCACCGGGCGTGGAGCGCGGACCTGGACCCGTCGCGGCTGGCCGCGGCGCTGGCGTCCGAGGGCGCCTCGGTCGGCACGCCGGACGGCCTGACGGTGCTCGAGCGCAGCGGTTCCGGCCGCGTGGCGCGGGTGGCGTTCGACGGGAGCTCCGGGCGCGCGGTGGTCGAGGGTCCGGCGCTCACGCGCGTGCTGCGCGACGCCGGACTCAAGTCGACCCGCATCGTCGTGACCGGTTCGCTTTCCGTGCGGGGCGACGGCTGGGGCCACGGGGTGGGCATGAGTCAGTACGGCGCCCGGGCGCTGGCCGAACGGGGCTACGACTACGGCCGGATCCTGGCGTTCTACTATCCCGGCGTCGGCCTGCAGCAGCGCATCTATCGGACCGCCGCGTCGCCCTGACGCCGGCTTCGCCTCAGCCGCGGGCCAACCGCACCGCCGCGAGCAGGTCGCCGACGTCGCCCTCGCCCTGCGCGAAGTCGGCCTGACAGCGACGCAGGTAGGCGGAGAGCACCTCGTCGCCGGTCGCGTCGAGGGCGGACCGGACGCCGGACAGCAGGGTCAGGATGTCCTTGCAGGGGCGTTCCTCGTCGATCATCCGCTGCAGGCCGCGCACCTGGCCCTCCAGGCGCTTCAGCCGGTTCAGCAGCCGGCGTTTCTCAGCGGCGTCGACGGCGAACGGGGCGGGGGCGTCGTCTCGGGTGCGTACGGTGGCGCGTTCGTCCACGGGCGTTCCTTTCCGGTCGGCGGCGGCCACGGCGTCGTTCCTCAGCCGTGGGGAAGGCGGTCGGCGAGCGCTCCGTACGTCCAGGTCCCGATCAGGGCCCCGACCAGGACGACGCCGAAGGCGGGCAGGCCGGCTCCGATCAGGGCGTAGATCGGTCCCGGGCAGGCGCCGACCAGGCCCCAGCCGAGCCCGAAGGCGGTGCCGCCGAGGATGTAGCGGGTCCAGGTGCGGTCCTTGTCCGGGTAGTGGATCGGCGCGCCGGAGACGGTGCGGGCGTTCGTCCGCTTCAGGATCCACACGGCCAGGACGCCGACCAGGACGGCGGAGCCGATCACGCCGTACATGTGGAAGCTCTGGAAGCGGAACATCTCTTGGATCCGGTACCAGGAGATGATCTCGCTGCGGACCGCGATGAATCCGAACACGGTGCCGGCGAGGAGGTAGGGGAGGAGGGCGAGCCAGGCGCGGGGCGTGGCCGCGGCGCGGTCTTGGCCACGGTCGTGCGCACGGGGGCGGGGGGCGCTACGGGCGTCGGTGCGGGGAGCGTCCATCAGGCGCCTCCGCCGAGCAGGAGCGGGAGGAGCAGGTGCGTCATCGCCAGTCCGCCGACGAAGAACCCGACCACCGCCACCAGCGACGGGAGCTGCAGGTTCGAGAGGCCGCTGATCGCGTGGCCGGAGGTGCAACCGCCGGCGTAGCGGGCGCCGAAGCCGACCAGGAAGCCGCCGCCCAGCAGGATCGCCCAGACGCGCGGGTCGCTCAGGGCGGCCACCGAGAAGAGCGCTTCGGGCGCCAGTCCGCCGTCGACGGCGACGCCCAGGGCGGCCAGGTCGGCGGTGGTCGAGGCGGCCACCCGAAGCGGTTCGGGGTTCGCGAGCAGCACGCCGCCCACGAATCCGCCGGCCACGATGCCGAGGGCGAAGGCGAGGTTCCAGCCTCCGACCGAGCGCCAGTCGTAGCGGAAGAACGGGATCCGGCTCGGCACCACCGCGCAGGCGTGCCGCAGGCTCGAGGACACGCCGAACCACTTGTCGCCGAGCAGGAGGAGGAGGGGGACGGTGAGGCCGATCAGCGGACCGGCCACGTACCACGGCCAAGGGGAGGTCAAGGCGTCAAAAATACCCATGGGGGGTACCCTACCCGAGCGTTCCGGAGCGTGCAAGGTCCCGGCGAACGACGGTCCGGCGGGTGCTACGCTGGATCCGTGAACGGCGCCCCTCATCCGCACCTGGACGGCCCTGGAGCCTGACATGCGCGCCTACCGCGGCGTGGTCCGCTCCGGCGTGGTCCGGCTCGAGGAGGGGGTGCGGCTCCCCGAAGGCGCCCAGGTCACCGTCACGGTCGGAGAAGCGGAGCTGGTGCGCGCCGCCCTCCGCTCGGCGCTGACCCGGAACCCTCGACGCCGCAGCCGGGCCCGGGTCCGTCCGGAACCGGTCGGCAGCGGTTCGTGAGCCGCCTGATCCTGGTCCCCACCCCGATCGGCGCGCTCGACGACGTCACCCTCCGGGCCCTCGCCGTGCTGCGCGACGCCGACGTGGTCGCCGCCGAGGACACGCGCCGCAGCGGTGCGCTGCTGGCACGGCACGGG
>SLSQ01000331.1 GCA_007130355.1 Trueperaceae bacterium | reverse complement strand
CGCGGACGTCTGCAACGAGTTCTGGTGGGTGGCGCCGTACGTCGCCAAGGGCCTCGCGCGCGGCGAGACGACCTACGCCCACCACCACCTCGACGCGGTGCTCCGAGCCCAGCTGCTCATCGTGCTCGGCTGGGAGGTGGCGGTGGCGAGCGGCTTCCGCCGCGGTCCGGGCAAGCATGGCCGCCACCTGCGGCGCGAGCTGCCGCCCGCGCGGTGGGCGTCGCTCGAGGCGACCTACGCGGGTGCCGATCCGGCGCAGGTCTGGGACGCGCTGGAGGCGACGACCGGGCTGTTCCGCACCGTGGCGGCCGGGGTCGCGGAGCGTTTCGGCTTCGCCTACCCGTGGCGCGACGACGCGCGCGTGACGGCGCACCTGCGTCGCGTGCGCACCGCCGGATCCGGCGGGACCGAACCGGCGCGCCGACCGACCTGACCCGAACGCGGCGAAGCCCCCGGGGCGTACGCTCGCGGCCGGGGCCGAAAGGAGGCCGCATGCGCATCGAGTTCAGCGGCGAGATCTTCGTCTGGCGGGGCCCGGCTCCGTTCACCTTCGTGGCGGTCCCCGAAGGGGACGGCGAATCGATCCGCTCGGTCGCCTCTGCCGTGACGTACGGCTGGGGGATGATCCCGGCGCAGGTCCGCATCGGCGCCACGACGTGGCGCACCGCCCTCTTCCCGAAGGAAGGGCGCTACCTGGTGCCGATCAAGGCTGCGGTCCGGAAGGCCGAACACGTCGCCTCCGGCGACGTCGTGCGGGTGCGTCTGGAGCTCTGGTAGGCGAAGCCGGGCGGCGCCACGAGCGCGACGGAGCGTCAGCCCGGCGGTCAGGCGCCGAGGATCCCGCCGGCGACGACCAGCGCCCCGAGCGCGCCCCCGGAGCTCATCGAGCGTCGGCTCGCCTCCCGGAGCGGAAATCCGTTCGGCACGATCCCGGCCGAGCTCGCTGCGGTGATGGCCGACCTGAGGACGATCGAGCCGATGCTGCGTGCGAGCGCATCGTGCGAGATCGCGACGACGGAGCCTGTGGCAGACGTCGTAGAGAGGGTCATCGAAGCGGGCGGACTCGCACGCCACGGGTGAGCGCGGGGCGTTCCCGGGCGGTTCGCGGTCGCATCGTTCGCCGGGAGCGGGCCGTGCACTCCTGGGAGCCCCTTCGCGCACGCTCCGACGCGATCGGGGCCGTCGCGTGCCGAACGCTACGTGGCGGCTCGCGTCGACGCAGGTGCGAGCTCGTCCACGATCTCGCCCGTGCCGTCGGGGTCGGTGCGTTGGAGGTCGTGCGCGGTGTGCGGTCGCCGGTCACGACCTGAATCGCCCTGGGTTCGGTAGAGGCTCTCCACTCACACGAGAGGAGAGAATGGGGCATGCGATTCAAGATTCCCTAAGTCCGTGTCAACTGCTGGAGGGCTTCGTCGGCTAGGCTTTCGGGTGAGGGTCGTGGCGCGCCGTGAGGAGCCTTCGGCTGCCTCGACTGGGGTGCGCGCGGCCCTCGCTTCTGGTTCCGGAGGCGTTGACGGGTGTCGGGGTCGACGGCGAGGCTGGCGGCGATCTGTTTCGCTTCGTTTCGGCTGATGGTGTGCCCGTCAAGGTCCCGAAGCTCGTAGAACCGGTCCTCGCGTAGTAGGGCGTAGATGCGGTCGGCGAGGTGGGTAGCGACGGCGCAGAGCGCCTGGGTGTGGTGCCGGCCACGTTCGACCATCAAACGTCGGTACAAGCTGGCGAGGTGCGGATCGTGCTTGCGTGCGACGTCTGCTGCGAGGTAGAGCGCCCAGCGGAGCAGATCGGGTCCAGACTTGCTGATCGAGCCACGCTTTTCGCTGTCTCCTGACGACGCTTCGCGGGGCACGAGGCCGGTGTACGCCCGAAAGGCTCCTGCGTTCTTGAAGGCGCTTGCGTCACCGACGGTCGCGCGAACGATGCTGGCGACGACGGGTCCGACGCCCGGGATGCTGCGGAGCACGTCATTCGGGTAGGCACTGGCGTACTCGCGCTCAATGCGTTCGTCCAGGCGATCGAGTTGCGTTTCGAGGCTGGCGAGGTGAGCCGTGCCGATCTCGAACTCGAGCGCGAGCGTTTCGAAGGCGACGTCCTCACCGTAGAACTCGATGGCCTCCCGCGCGCGGCATCGCACCTCGTGGGCCTTGTCGCGAGCGAGTCCGCCCTCCTTCGAGATCGTGGTGACGTGAGCGGAAGCGAGTTTCCTAAGGTCAGGCCAGCGGCGGAGAATGCGGAGCGTGCCGTCGCTCATGTTCCTGCCCGTTACCAGGCCAGGCGCGGACCAGTGCAGCGCGGAGCGGAGGCGGCCTTTGGCGCGCGTGGCTTCCTGCATCAGTTTCTGGCGGAACGACACCAACCGCTTCAGGGCCAGGTTGCCTGCGCTGGGCAACTGGAACGCATGAAGACCGTCATCGACGAGCGGCATGCGAGCCAGGACGGGCGCGTCGATCCGGTCCGTCTTGGTGTGCAGCCGGTAGAACGCCCGCAAAGCGGCGGCCTTGTGGCCTGCGACGCGGTACAGGGTATGGGGCACCTCGGCACGCTTCGCGGCG
>SLSQ01000207.1 GCA_007130355.1 Trueperaceae bacterium | reverse complement strand
TGCGCCGCGCGCCGATCGGCGACCGGCAGCAGGTCGTGCGGGAAGGCGCCCGGCGGCACCGCGACGCCGGCGACCGCGACCTCGCCCGCCCGCGCCAGGTCCGGCCGGCGTAGCAGCGTGCCCAACAGCTTGCCCACGTCCCACGGACGCCACGGCTCGGCGGCGTCGCCGTCGCCGTCGCCCGCGGCCGCTGCGCCCGGGTAGAGGGTCGTCAGTCCCGCCCCCTGCCGCGCGAGCAGCGTGTCGCTCAGGTCCATCGTCACCGACGCGTGCTTGATCACCGTCAGCGCGACGGACGGTCCGATCGCGTGGAACAGCCGGTCCAGCGGCGACGCCATCACGCTGAAGCGTGCGCGGCCGTCGTCCTCCGTGCCGGTCCGGGTCGCGGCGAACAGGCCCAGCTTCGACTCCAGCAGCGCCCGCAGCCTCGGTTCCGCCTCGGCGTCGGGCGCCTCGACCCACCAGGTCATCTCGACGTTGGTGCCGACGAACTGCACCGCCCGGATCGACACGGCGGAGCGGTCCAGCGGAGGGACGGGGGCGTCGTTCATGACGCGCATGGTACCGATCCGACGTGGTTCGGCGTGGGCACGGGACCGGCGGGGCGGGCGTGGTAGCGTTCCGGGCGAATCCGCACCCCCCGCTTGGAGGACCCCCATGAGCCGAACCTACGCCAACCGGATCGGCGGCCGCGACGTCGCCTCCGCCCGCACCTTCGAGAGCCGCAACAGCAGCGACCGCTCCGACGTGATCGGCCTCTTCCCCGAGGCGACGGTCGACGAGGTCCGCGCCGCCACCGACGCGGCCCGTGCCGCCTTCGAAGGCTGGAGCCGCGTGCCGGCGCCGGTGCGCGGCGAGCTGATCGGCAAGATCGGCGACGCCGTCGAACGGGAGAAGGAGACCCTCTCCCGCCTGGTGACGCGCGAGATGGGCAAGACCCTGAAGGAGGCCCGCGGCAGCGTCCAGGAGGCGATCGACACCTGCCGCTTCTTCCAGAGCGAGGGCCGCCGCCTCTACGGGCAGACGGTGCCGAGCGAGATGCCGAACAAGGAGCTCACGACCTACCGTCGGCCGCTCGGCGTGGTCGGCATGGTGACCGCCGGCAACTTCCCGATCGCGGTGCCGTCGTGGAAGATCGTGCCGGCGCTGGTGACGGGCAACACGATCGTGTGGAAACCGAGCGAGGACGCGCCGGCCGTGGCCTACGCGTTCCTGAAGCTGATCGAGGAGGCCGGCGTGCCCGCCGGCGTGGTGAACCTGGTGTTCGGCGGCGGCAAGGGCGCGGCGGGCGAGTTCCTGGTCCAGATGATGGACGAGGGGCGCCTGGACAAGTTCGCGTTCACCGGCTCGACCCGGGTCGGCCGCGAGATCGGCGCGATCGCGGGCCGCAACCTGCTGCACCCGACCCTCGAGCTGGGCGGCAAGAACCCGCTGGTGATCCTGCGCGACGCCGACCTGGACAACGCGGTGCAGGGCGCGCTGTTCAGCGCCTTCGCGACCGGCGGGCAGCGCTGCACCAGCGCCGGCAACGTCATGGTCGACGCCCCGATCTACGACGCGTTCAAGGATCGCTTCCTGGACGTGGTCCGGAGCGTGCGGATCGGCGATCCGAACCGGCACCCGGACGTGCTCTACGGACCGTTCATCAACGAGCGCTTCTACGAGGCGTGGCGGGAGCACTTCGACTGGGGGCACGAGGATGGCGCCACCAAGCTGTACGGCGAGGGGCGGATCACCCAGGACTCGGCGCCGAGCGGCTGGGTCGGCGACCCCGACGCCGGCTTCTACGGCTGGCCGACCGTCTGGGAGGACGTCGAGCCGGGCATGCGCCAGTTCCAGACCGAGATCTTCGGTCCCACCATCAACCTGGTCAAGGTCGACGGGATCGACGACGCGCTCGAGAAGGCGAACGCCGTGGACTACGGCCTTTCGAGCGCCATCTACACGCAGAACCGCGACTGGGCGTACCGGTTCAAGGAGGGGATCGAGGCGGGCATGACCTCGATCAACAACACCACGAACGGCGCCGAGGCGCACATGCCGTTCGGTGGCGTCAAGGGCAGCGGCAACGGCACCCGGGAGAGCGGCATCTGGGTGCTCGAGGCGTACACCTACTGGCACGGCGTGAACGACGACGTGAGCGGCACGCTGCAGCTGGCGCAGATGGACACCGGCTACATGGACGGCACCGACCCGGTGGACGTGGGCGACCTGTTCTGAGCGGCCGGCGGGGCGCCTCCGCGCTCGCGGTCGTCCGCCGGAGCGTCGACGGCGTCCCCGCCCCGAACCTGCATCGACGCCTTAGGCCGTCAGCACCCGCATCTTGGCCGTATATGCAGCATGACGTCGTCTCCGACGCGTGCTCGCTCCCTATGCATGACGGTATTGCCATTTTCGGCCTTCTGACGGCTTAAGGCGTCGATGGGCGAACGCCGAAGCTCGACCGTCCACCGTCGACGGTGGACGGTCGGGGGCGCGGTCCCGTCGGGTCCGAGCGTGACGCCTTCCGCTTCGCGCGCCGCGAGCCATCAGAGCGGCCGCCACCCTTCGT
>SLSQ01000053.1 GCA_007130355.1 Trueperaceae bacterium | reverse complement strand
GGGGGAGGTACTCGTCCTCCTGCACGCCGGTCGCGTCGCCGGTCCCGCGCATGTCGACCCGCACGCTGGCGTAGCCGTGCGCCGCGAACCACGGGTGGTTGCCCGTGTCGCGCTCGCGGGTGCCGTCGCGGAAGCGGTACGGCAGGTACTCGAGGATCGCCGGCACCGGCTTGTCGGGGGCGTCTTCGGGGTGCCACACCTTGGCGGCCAGCCGCACGCCGTCCGACATCACGATCGGTTCGGGCCTGTGTTCGACCACCCGCTCCAGGCGCTTCTGCAGTTCGGGGTCGGGTGCTGGGCCGGGGTTCGGGTCGGTGGCGTTCGATTCGGTCCGATTCGGTTCGTTCGGGGTCATAGGACTCCTCGTGCGTGCACGTCGGGGGGCGCGGGACCTCGCGGCCCAGCGTCGTTGGAAGAGCGGTTCGCGGTTCGACGGACGATCCGTGGACGTGGGGTGCGGCCACGAACGAGCCTAACCGGCACGTCGGTCATCACCTGTGGCGAACCGAAAGGACCGCGATCTTGGTGGAATGGTTGAACGGCGCGGGATCGACGACCGGCGCGTTCCGCCGGGTGGACGGCGTGCCCGCGACGTCGTCCGGGACGTCGACGGTCCGTTCGATCGCCATCCAGCCGCCGCGGCACAACTCCTCGAGCTCCGTCATGAACGCCGCGCCCGACACGAACAGCGAGTTGTTCACCACGACCAGCCTGCCTCCGCTACGGATCAGCGGCCGCACCTTGTTCACCAGGCGGACCAGGTTCCGCTCCAGGTCGACCGTGCCGCCCGGCGTGCTCGAGAAGAACGGCGGGTCGAGGATCGCCAGGTCGTAGCGTTCGCTCTGAAGCTTCTGGCCCCGTACGAACGACCAGAAGTCGCGCGCCCGGAAGTCCTTGCGCTCGACCGCGAAGCCGTTCAGCGCGTACGACCTCTTCGCCACGTTCAGGAACCGTCGGTTCAGATCGGTGTGCACCACCCGGGCGGCCCCTCCGGCGCGGGCCGCCACGCCCAGGCTGCCGGTGTACGCGAACGTGTTCAGGACCGTCGCGCCCGCGGCGTGCCGGATCAGCCAGCGACGGAGTTCGCGCGTGTCCAGGTAGAAGCTCGCATCCTGGTTCATGCGCAGATCGAGGGCGTACCGCACGCCGTGCTCGTGCACCTCGGTCGCCAGGCCGGGCCCGTCGGGATCCTCGTACACGACGCGTCCCAAGCGCTCCTGGTCGGTCGGCCCTTCGCGTTCCTTCACCACGATCGCCTGCAGCCAGGTGAGCTCGGCCCTCAGCCGGGCGACCAGCGCGCCCGAGTCCGAGTCGGCGTCCTCGGTGGCGTCGGAGCCGTCGTCCCGCGTCGGGGACGGTCGGCGGAACACGACCGCCGTGGTTCCGTACACGTCGACGACGTAGCGCGCGTCCCCCTCCAGGTGCCCATTGAACACCCGGAACGCGGTCCGGTGCGACGGCTCGATCCGGGTCGATCGCGCAGCGATCGCCGCGGAGAGCGGGTCGGTGGGCGAGGGCGCGCGGCGATCGTGCCCCCGGTCGCCTCGGGCTCCCGGTTCGTTCACATCAGGTGCCGCGAGACGCTGCGGTCCCAGCGCCGTTCGAAGAACGGTGCGCCGTCCAGCTCGACCGTGAGGCGGATCTGGACGTGGAACGCGTGCTCGTCGCCCTGCATCCGGGCGGTCGCTTCGGTGCGGACCTCGTGCCCGAAGTCGCGCAGGTGCATCGTGTTCGATCCCTCGACCACGGCATGGGCCGGATCGTTCGGGTCGAGCCGCGCCACGACCCGCTTGGCGAGGTCCATTTCGGTGGCGCGCACGAGCGAGCGGACGGCGTTCGCCTTGCGGACCTCGACGGTCGAGGCGCCGCTCAGCCGGTCGCGTTCCGTGCGCCAGGCGTCCTCGGCCGCGCCGCTCGCATCGGCGACCGGAGGAAGCGACGCGGGGCCGGGCAGCTCGAGGGTCCGCCCATCCTCCCGCGCGACGGGCAGCGACAGGGCGCAACGGTCGAGCCGCAGACGGGCACGGAACGGCTCGGGCGTCGGCCAGATCGCCGGCCACTCGCCGCTGGCGACGGCGAGGCGCAGGCGGTGGCCGGGCCGGAAGCGCCAGGCGGTGGCGTCGAGCGGCACCGTGAGGCGGACCGGTGCGTCCGTGGGGACCGGCGTCGGCTCGAACATCGAGTCGCGCCGCGTGGCGTTGCGGTACCCGCGCGTCACCTTGACGACGGTGCCGTCGGGCGCGACGTCCTCGAGCCGCACGGCGAGGCCGGCGACGGGGCGATCGAAGGCGACCTCGAGCGCGACCTCGCCGGCGCCCACGATCTCGAGCGGCACGTCGAGCGGTTCGGCGTCGAAGAGCAGGGAGCGGGCGTCGTCCTCGCCCTGCTCGACCGGCGTGGCCCAGCACCAGATCCCGCCGGTGGTGCCGACGGTCGGGTCGTACGGCACGTCGGCGTGGGCTTCGGCCGGGGCGTCGGTGGCGTGGGTGGCGTCGTCGGCGCCCTCGGCGTTCGCGGCGTTCACGGCGTTCGCGGTGTTCACGGCGTTCGCGG
>SLSQ01000205.1 GCA_007130355.1 Trueperaceae bacterium | reverse complement strand
AGCGGCGTCGTCCAGGAGATACCGTCGGACCGCAGGCTCGTTGAACATCCCCAGCAGCGACTCGGCATCGTGTTCGCCCCCCGCCCCGGCGAACCGTCCTACTCAAGATGGCCGTCCGGGAACTGGTCGGCGACCAGGTTCAGCGAAATGCCATGCTCCAACCATGCCTTGAGGCCGGCCAGTACGATGGTGAAACCGCCTTTTGAATCGATGGTCTGAGCCGTCACGCTTTCATCGCTACCGTGGAATCCCCAGTTGGCAATCTTCACAAGGGTGGACGTGTCGCCACGAGCCTCGAACCGCCGGACCGCACCGCCCTGCTCGTACAGGGAAACGTCGATCCGTTCGGCCGCGCGATCTCGCCCCGGCAGGAGCTCGACGTGCACCTCGACCTCACCGCCGCCGGCGCGCTCCGCGCCGGCGAGGCGCCCGACCTGGTCGTCTGGCCGGAGGGCGCGGTCCTCGGCTTCCCGCTGGAAGGGTTCCGCGGCGAGCCGGCCCGCGCCGCGATCGAGGCGAGCGCTCCGGGCGCCACCTTCGTCGTGGGCGGGCGCGGCACCGCCGAGGGCGGCGGCACGAACGCCGTCTACCTGCTGCGCGAAGGGCAGGTGCACGGACGCTACGACAAGCACGTGCTGGTCCCGTTCGGAGAGCGCTGGCCGCTGCTGCAGGCGGCGGCGCCGCTCTACCGCGCGGTGTTCGGACTCCTGAACCTGCCGATGCTGCAGAACACCGTGGCCGGGCCGGGCCCGACGCCGCTCGCTCCGGACGACGCCGCGCTCGGCGCCTACGTCTGCTACGAGTCGGTGTTCCCGCGGATCGCGCGCGGCATGGTCGCCGACGGTGCGCAGGTGCTGATCAACGTCACCAACGACGCCTGGTTCGGCCGCGGCATCGGCGCCGCCCAGCACCACTCCATGGGGACGCTGCGCGCGATCGAGACCCGCCGCTGGCTGCTGCGGGCCGGCAACGACGGCATCACCGCCGTGGTCGACCCGACCGGAAGGACGGTGGAGCGGGCGCCGCAGGGGACCGAAGCGACGCTGTCCGTGCGGTACGCGCAGCGGGACGACCGCACGCCGTACGTGCGGTTCGGCGGGGCCGTCCCCTGGGTCGTGCTGGGCCTGACCGTCGCGGCGGTCGCGGCGAGCGCCGCCGGGCGGGACCGTGCCCCGATCGGAGCCCGCCGGTGAACCTGGTGATCATCGGGGGCGGAGAGATCGGTCTCCAGATCGCGACCGCGCTGCACCGCACGCACGGCATCACCGTGGTCGATCGGGACGAGGAGCGCGCCTCCTCGTTCGAGATGCTCGACGTCCGCTTCCAACGCGGGAACGGCGCCGATCCGGACGACCTGAAGGAGGCGGGTACCGACGAGGCGGACGCGTTCATCGCCTGCACGGCGAACGACGACGTGAACGTCCTGGCCTGCCTGGCGGCCAAGGGCCTGGGGGCGAAGCGGGCCCTCGCCTTCGTGTCGCGGCAACGGTACTTGGACGCCTTCTCGCACAAGGGGGCGATGACGCGTCTCGGCCTGGCGATCGACCGGGTGCTCTGGCCGCAACGGACGCTGGCCGACCAGATCGCGGACATCGTCCGCGTCCCGCGCGCCCTCGACAGCGCCTCGTTCGCCCGCGGCCGGATCCAGATGCGCGAGTACCGGCTCGAATCCGGCGATCCGTTCCTCGGCGAGACCCTCGCCGACGCCGACGTGCCGGCCAGCACCCTGCTGGTCGGGTCGATCCGCGACGACGACTTCGTCGTCCCGTCCGGGGCGACGGTGCTCCGCCCCGGGGACAAGGTCGTGTTCCTCGGCACCCACGAGTCGATCCGTGCCGTCGAACGCCGCTTCGCGCCCCGCAAGCGGCGGATGCGGGTCACGATCATCGGCGGCGGAAACGTCGGCTTCATGGTGGCCGAGCGGCTGCAGGACGAGCACGCGCGCGTCGCGATCGTCGAGGGGGACGAGGCGCGCTGCGCGAAGTTGGCGCAGCTGCTTCCGAACGTGCTGGTGCTGCGCGGCGACGGCACCGACCTCGAGTTGATGGAGCAGGAGCGGATCGACGACAGCGACGTGGTGGTGGCGGTGACGAACCACGACGGCAAGAACCTGCTGGCGAGCCTGCTGGCGAAGCAGCTCGGCGTACCGAAGGTGATCACGCGGGTGGGACGCACCCGCAACCGGCGCCTGTTCGAACGGGTCGGCATCGACGCGCCGCTCACCCCGCGCGCGGCAGCGCTCCAGGACGTCCTGAACTGGCTCAAGCTCGACCGGGTCGACCACCTCGCCTCGATCGAGGACCGCGCCGAGGTGATGGAGGTCGTCTACCCGATGGAGGCCCAGGTCGGCCGCGTGCGGGACCTGGGCGCCCCGAAGGACAGCCTGATCGGCGCGATTCTCCGCAAGGACAAGGTGCTGATCCCGTCGGGCGAGACCACGATCCAGCACGGCGACCACCTGTACATCGTCACCACGCCGGACAACGTCCCGGCGGTCGAGGCCTGGCTGGACCGGCACCGGCGATCCGGCGCCTGACGTGACGATCGCGCCGACCGGT
>SLSQ01000263.1 GCA_007130355.1 Trueperaceae bacterium | reverse complement strand
GTACGAGGCGGCGCGCGCCCAGGCGGAGGGAACCGATCCGGAGGCGCGTCGCGAAGCGCTCGCGACGTTCGTGCGGATGGGAGCGCGGCCCGCGGCGAGCGCCCTCGAGCGCCTGCTGCGCGCGGAGGGCGTACGCCCGCTTCCGCGCGGGCCGCGACCCTCGACCCGGCGGGGACCGGCCGGCCTCACGGTCCGGGAGCGCGAGGTCGCGCGCCTGGTCGCGACCGGCCTCTCGAACGCCGAGATCGCGGCCCGGCTGAGCCGCTCGCCGAAGACGGTCGGTCACCACGTTTCGGCGATCCTCGCCAAGCTGGAGGTGCGCAACCGCACCGAGGCGGCCCGGCGCGCGGTCGAGCTCGGGCTCGTGGCTGCGGAGGACGAGGCGCCGCGGGGCGGAGCGGGCGACGGGGCCCGAGGTAGGGAACCGCGGGACGCGACCTAGGGAGGTCGCCCGATGCGCGGCCCGCGGCGCGCGTCGCACCATGACGGCGTCCGGCCGACGGGCGGCCGGCGAGGTTCCCATCGCACGGAGGTGCACGATGCCCCGCTACCTGATCGAACGCACGTTCCCAGACGGACTCGAGATTCCGGTGACCGAAGAGGGCGCTCAGGCGTGCCTGAACGTGGTCGACGCCAACGCCGACGTCGGCGTCACCTGGATCCACTCGTACGTCGCCGACGACAAGACCAAGACGTTCTGCGTGTACGACGGGCCCGACCCCGAGAGCATCCGGAACGCGGCCGAACGCAACGGCCTACCGGTCGACCGGATCGAGCAGGTCCGGGTGCTCGACCCGTACTTCTACCGCTGAGCCCGGGCGCGCGCTCGGCACGTCGATCGGAGGGCGCGAGCGTTCGGCTCGCGCCCTCTCCCTCGTTACGCGTCGATCGCGTCGACGGGCGCCATGCGCCGCGACACGAGCGTGCGCCCGAGCGCCTCGTGCGGGGCGACGCCGAACAGGCCGTGCTGCGCCGCCGCTTGGGCGTCACGGGACGCGCGCTGAAGGGGGTGCTCCTCGTGCAGCGCCGCGGCTCCCCCGAGACGAAGCGCGCGCCCGGCGACGTCCGCGGCCTGCGCCACGACGTGCCGGGACACGAGCCGAACGTCGATCGATGCCGCGTCGAAGTCGCCCTCGCCCGCGACCACCGCGTCCCAGAGGGCGTCGAGGCTCGCGAAGAACGCCGTTCGGGCGGCGCGTTCCGCGGCCTCGAGCTTCGCCAGTTCGAGGATCGCGCCGCCGAGCAGCCCGTCGACGCCGCGCTCGAGCCGCTGGGCCCGCCGGGCGAGGGCGCCGCCGAGCGTGTCGGTGGCCGAACGTGCCAGCCCGACCGACACCGCCGCGAGGCTGGACGCCAGCATCGCCATGAACGGGAACCGCGCGAGCGGCGCGCGTCGGCGCGGATCCGGTCGGCCCAGTTCGAAGAGGCGTGCGGCGGGGACGTACACGTCGCGCGCCTCGACGTCGTGGCTGCCGGTCGCACGCAGGCCCGCCGCATGCCAGGTGTCGTGGACTCGGAGTTCGGACATCGGCATCGCGGCCATCCGGTGCAGCGGGGTCGTTTCGGCGTCCGCCTCCGCTACATCGGACGGGATCACGCACTGACCGACGAACCAGCCGGCGTCGGCGCAGCCGCTGACGAACGGCCAGCGTCCGCTGACGCGGAACCCGCCCTCGACCGGCGTCGCTCGGCCGTTCGGCAGGAACATCGAGGCGCTCGCCGCGTTCGGATCGCGCCACAGCGTCTCTTCGGCCACGTGCGGCGGCAGGGAGTTCGCGAACCAGGACGAGCCGGCTCCGATGATGCCGCACCAAGCGACCGAGCCGTCGACGCGGGCCAAGCGCTCGACCACCCGCA
Source organism: Trueperaceae bacterium (assembly GCA_007130355.1). Lineage (GTDB taxonomy): Bacteria > Deinococcota > Deinococci > Deinococcales > Trueperaceae > SLSQ01. The sequence continues at coordinate 705 of SLSQ01000263.1, read as the reverse complement.
GCGCGAGCGGGTAGGGGAGATCGTCACCGCCCGCATCGGCGGGCACGAGCATCCGGAACACGCCGGCGGTGCGGAGCGCGTCGTGGACCTCGGGCACGAGTCGTCGCGCCCGGTTGCTCTGCGCGACGTTGCGGAGCACCAGGTCGTCCAGTCCGTCGACGGACTGGAAGGTGGGGTGGTCGGCGCGATCCCAGAGGCGTCGAACGGCGGTCATCGGTCGGGTCTCCGATCTCCGGCGCGACCCCGCGCAGCGCTGCGGTGGGGCGATGAGCCAGGATGCGGCGCGGCGGGGCGGGCTGTCAAGGTTCGTCCTGCCTTCGAGCGCCTCGCCCCCTACGACGCGTCCGGCCGACGCCACCGTCGGAGGAGTGGCGGCCACGCCATCCAGGCCGCCCCGAGGGCCGGGTCCACGGCGGGCTTCCGCCACGCCACGTCGTTCTTGCCATCGTGCAGTCGCGCGCGACAGGAAGCTCGGACGATCGCGGAACCCTCCCATACGCCGCCCACGCCCACGATCGGCACGGCTTCGTCGGAGCGGGATCGGGCGACCGCGGCGACGGCAGGCAGCGCCATCCGTGCCAGTTCGGCCCCAGCGCGTACCAGCACCGCTTCGGCAACGCCATCGCCGTCCAGGGCGCAGGCGTGCACGCGCTCGGCGAACGCCGCAGTCTCGGCGAGGTGCCGGTCGGGGGCGTAGAGCCAGTC
>SLSQ01000299.1 GCA_007130355.1 Trueperaceae bacterium | reverse complement strand
TGGCGCAGGGGCTGGTCGCGGCGGGGGCCGAGGTGCTGTGCATGCCGTGCGTCACCGCTCACGCCTACGTCGACGCGGTGCGCCGCGGCGCGCCGCGCGCGACGTTCGTGGACATGGTCGAGGCGAGCGTGGCGGCGATCGCGCGCGCCGCGCCGGGCGCGACCCGGGTCGGGCTGCTGGCGACCACGGCGACGGTACGTTCGGAGCTGTTCCAGCGGGCGTTCGCCCGCGTCGGCGTCGATTCGGTCGTGCCGGAGGCGGCGGCGCAGGAGGAGGTCATGCGGCTGGTGTACGCCGTCAAGGGCGGCGACGACGGCCCGGAACGGCGCGCGACGCTGGCGCGCCTGGCGGAGGGGCTGGTGGCGCGTGGCGCGGAGGCGGTGGTGCTCGGCTGCACCGAGCTGCCCCTCGTCGGCGACGACGGTCCGGCCGGGCCCGAGCGGTCGGTGCCGTGGGTCGCGTGCACCGGTGCGCTCGCGTCGGCGGTGGTGGCGGCCGCCACCGCTTCGGACGCATTGCGTCCGAATCCTTGACCGTAGGGACGCGACCTGCGTACAGTACGGTCGGGCACGCAACGGACGCACCGAGGCACGGAGGACCCATGGCGTACGGGTACCGGCAACTCGATCCCGTCGACCGCCGCATCGTCGACCTGCTCCGCGAGGACGGTCGTATGGCGTTCCGGGCGATCGCCCGGCGCCTCGAGGTGTCGGAGTCGATGATCCGGAAACGGGTCGCGCGCCTGCGGAAGCAGGGTTGGTTCAAGATCCAGGCGATCTCCGATCCGCTCCAGCTGGGCGTACCGATCCTCGCCACCACCTACGCTCGCGTCCGCCCCGCTCAGGTCGAGGAGGTCACCGAGCGCATCGTCCGCCACCCGGCGGTCCGCTACCTCGCCATCGGCGTCGGCGCCCACAACCTGGTCGTCGAGTCCCTCCACGCCGACAACGGAGAGCTCCACGAGTTCCTCCAGGCCGAGCTGGGTCGACCCGGCATCGTCGAATCGGAGACGATCCAGGTCGTCGAGATCAAGAAGAGCGTCTGGGACTGGGAGATCCCTGGAGGGCCCAGCTCGGACGCGCCGCCCGAACCGAAAGGGAGGTCCGTATGACGCACCGAATCCGCACCCTCGTCCTGCTCGTCGCGACCGCAGCGCTGGCGTTCGCGAGCCTCGCCGCCGCGCAGAACCGGGGCGGCACGCTCGCCGCCGCCTGGGCCCAGGAGCCGGTCAACCTCGATCCGCACGGCACCAGCGCCTACAGCAGCTACCAGGTCCTGAACAACGTGCTCGACATGCTCGTCGAGTTCGACGAGGACCAGAACCTCTCGCCAGCGCTGGCGCACGACTGGGAGTCGAGCGACGACGGTCTGGTCTGGACCTTCCACCTGCGCGACGACGCCTACTTCAGCAACGGTCGCCAGATGACCGCCGACGACGTCGTGTACACCTTCGAACGCCTCCTCGACCCCGAGACCGCCAGCGGCAACGCCTACCTTCTGGCGATGGTCGAATCGTTCGAAGCGGTCGACGACCTCACCGTCCGGATGACCCTGGGCGAGCCGAACACCGGCCTCCTGGGCAAGCTCGCGACCGGCGCGATGGTCGGCATCATCGCCCGCGAATCGGTCGAGGACGGCACCGTGAACACCGCCCCGGTCGGGACCGGCCCGTTCATGATCACCGACTACCAGCCGGGCACCAGCGTCACGTTGCAGGCCAACCCGCACCACTGGCGCACCGGCGCCGACGGCGAACCGCTGCCGTACCTCGACGGGGTCGAGATCCGCATCATCAGCGACGACAGCGTCCGGCGCAGCGCGCTGGTGAGCGGCGACATCGACTGGGCGATCAGCGTTCCGCCGCAGGCCCTGCCGGAACTCGAGGACCGCGCGGACGTGGTCGTGGACCGGACCGCCGCCCCCGCCTACTGGTACATCGGCGTGAACGTCCGCGAGGCGCCGCTCGACGACGTCCGCGTGCGCCAGGCGATCAGCTTCGCGCTCGACCGCGGCCAAGTCGCCGAGGCCGCCACCTTCGGGACCGGCGTGCCCACCCAGGACCCGATCCCCAGCGTCAGCGCCTGGGCGTACGACTACGCGCCGTACGATCAGGACCTCGACCGCGCCCGCGAACTGCTGGCCGAAGCCGGCGTCCCGGACGGCTTCGAGATGCGGATCATGCCCACCACCGAGTACGAGGAGTCGATCCGCGCCGCCCAGGTGATCCAGGCGCAGCTCGCGCCGCTCGGCATCCGCGCCACGCTCGACACGCGCGAGTGGGCCGACTGGCTCGACACCCAGGGCGCCGGCGAGTACGACACCTTCGTCTGCAGCTGGAACGTGCTCCTCGACCCCGACGACTTCTTCTTCGCGCAGCACAAGACCGGCGAGGTGTTCAACTTCACCGGCTACAGCAACCCCACCGTCGACGAGCTGCTCGAGGAGGGCCGCCGCGTCGACGACTTCGACACGCGCTACGAGATCTACCGCCAGGTGAACCAGGAGATCGTGGACGACGCCGTCTACATCTACCTGTACAACCCCGGCAACATCCAGGCCTACCGCCCGAACGTGCAGGGCTTCCAGGCGCTGGGCGA
>SLSQ01000298.1 GCA_007130355.1 Trueperaceae bacterium | reverse complement strand
TCGTCGGGTCCAGCTTGAAGTACGAGAAGTGCGAATGGACGTTCTGCAAACGCCCGATCGCGCCCTGGTCGACCAGCTCCTTGGCTCGGATCCACTGCGGGTGGAAGCGGTACATGAACGCCTCCATCACCTTGAGGTCGGGCCGTTCGTTCGCGGCGCGCACCAGGCGTTCCGCCTCGTCCGCGTTCATGCCGATCGGCTTCTCGACCAGCACGTGCTTGCCGGCTTCGATCGCGGCGACGGTCCAGTCGACGTGCATGTGGTTCGGGACCGGCACGTAGACGGCGTCGATCTCGGGATCGGCCAGCAGCGCCTCGTAGCTGCCGTGCCAGCGGGGGATGCGGAGCTTGGCGGCGGCGGCTTCGGCGGCCTCGTCGCTCCGCGAGGCGATGGCGGTCACCTCGAGGTTTTCCGCTTTCTGCATGGCGGGGATCACCTTGTCGAGGCCGATGCGGGCGGTGCTGAGGATCCCCCAGCGGAGCTTGTTCGTGTCGGTCACGGTCGGTCCTCCTCGCGGGCGGGCGGTCGGAAAGCTGCCGGGCGTTCAGCCAGCGGGCGTTCGGCATCGTACCGCCCGGACCGGCCACGTTCGCGCCCGGCACCGAGGAGCGGCACGTGCGTGTTCGCGATCCGGCCATCGACGCCTTAAGCCGTCAGCGCACCGAAAATGGCAATGCTCCCGTGCATGAACGCGACACGCGCGTCCCTGACGGACCCATGCTGCATATGCGGTCAACATGCGGTCTCTGACGGCTCAAGGCGTCATCGAGCGAATCCACGAACGCGGCGACCGCGAGCCCGCCGTGCGAGCCCGCCGTGCGAGCGCGCCCCGCGGGACACGACCGCCGCCCGACCGCCCGCGCTTCCCTCAGCCGGCGTCCTCGTTCTTCAGTCGGACGTCGAACGCGTCCCGCAGGGCCTCGGCGAAGAAGGTGAAGCCGAGCGTCGCGACCACCAGGAAGCCGCTGCCGAACACGATCGGCCACGGCGAGAGCCGGACGTACGAGTACCCCTCGCGCAGGATGCTGCCCCAACTGGGCGTGGGCGGAGGGACGCCGAGGCCCAGGAAGCTGAGCCCCGCCTCGAAGGTGATCACCACGGGGATGTCCATCGCCGCCTGGATGAAGAGCGGCGCGATCACGTTGGGGAGCAGGTGCAGGCCCATGATCCGGGGCGGCCGGGCGCCCAGGGCGCGGGAGGCGGTGACGTACTCCTCCTCGCGGGCCTTGATCGTCTGGGCCCGGATCAGGCGTCCGTACGACGGCACGCTGGTGAGCGCGATGATCGTGACGAGCATGACCAGGCTGGGGCCGGTGAGCGCGATGATGGCGATCGCCAGCAGCAGCGACGGGAACGAGCGGATCACGTCGAAGAACAACAGGATCGCGTGGTCGGCGACGCCGCCGAAGTACCCGGCGATCAGGCCGAACACGCTGCCGATGAGCGCCGCGATCAGGGTGGCGGGCACCGCGACGATCAGGGCGATGCGGGCGCCGTACAGCAGGCGCGTGAACAGGTCGCGGCCGAGCTGATCGGTCCCCATCAGGTGTTCACCGCCGGGGCCGCTCAACCGATTCGCGACGTTGATCTGGTCCGGAGCGTAGGGAGCGATCCAGGGCGCGAAGACCGCCAGGATCACGATCGTCGCGACGCAAGCGAGGCCGAACAGACCGGTCGCGTCGGCGAAGGCGCGGCCGAGGTTGGACCGTCGGAAGCGGCGCCAAAGGCCGGGGGTGGCGGGGGGAGCGTCGGTGGTCACGTCACTCCGTCCGGATCCGCGGGTCGACCCAGCCGTACGAAAGGTCGGCCGCCAGGTTGGCGAGGGCGTAGAACAGCACCGCCACGATCAGGCCGCCCTGCACGACGGGGAAGTTGCGGGACTCGATCGCGTTCAGGATCAGGTAGCCGAGACCGGGCCGCGAGAAGATGATCTCGATCAGCACCGTCCCGCCCAGCAGGTTGCCGAATCCCACGCCGACCACCGCGATCGTCGGGATCAGGGCGCCGCGCAGGGCGTGCTTGTACAGCACGCGCTGCGGATCGAGCCCCTTCGAGTGGGCGGTGCGGACGTGGTCCTTGGCGAGCTCCTCGAGCACCGAGCTGCGGACCAGGCGGGCGATGTAGCCGACCCAGGGGATCGCCAGCGCCAGCACCGGCAGAACCAGGTGCCGCAGCTGCGACACCGGATCGCCGGACGATCCGCCGCCGCTCACCGGGAACCAGCCGAGCTGCACGCTGAACACGAGCAGCAGCAGGAGCCCCGCGACGAACGGCGGGGTGGTGATGAACGCGACCGACAGGAAGGCGGTCACGCGGTCGAAGAGCGAGTTCCGGTGGCCGGCCGAGTAGGCGCCGAGCGGAATGCCCAGCGCCAAGGCGAGGCCGATGCCGGCGACGGCGAGCACGACGGTGTACGGCAGCACGCCGAACACCAGCTCGGAGACCGGCATGAAGTTGAGGACGTCCTGGCCCATGTCGCCACGCACGATGTTCCAGAGGTAGACGCCGAGCTGAACCGGGATCGGTTCGTCGAGCATCATCCGTTCGCGGAACGATTCGATCATCCCCGGCGTCGCCCGCGGACCGAGCATCACGCGGGCGG
>SLSQ01000126.1 GCA_007130355.1 Trueperaceae bacterium | reverse complement strand
CTTCCCGAGGCGCTCCGCACGCCGCGGCTCGCGCAGCCGCGCGCCCGCGTGCCCGCGCACTCGGTCGCGATCGCGAACGACCAGGCCGGCCTCTACCCGCTCGCCTCGCCGGGCGGGTGGCGCCTGCTCGGTCGCGCCCGGGTCGCGGTCTACGACCCGCACCGGCCCGACCCGTTCCTGCTGCGGCCCGGCGACCGAGTGCGCTTCGAGCCGGCGGACGGCGGCCCTCCGCCCGAACCGGACCCGCTCGAGCTCCTGCCGGAGGCGCCCGAGCGGCCCGCGTTCGAGGTGGAGCGTGCCGGTCTGGCCGATCTGGTGCTCGACGCGGGGCGCTTCCGCGTCGGTCGGTTCGGACTGGCGCGGAGCGGGCCGCTCGATCCGCCGTCGTTCCGGAGGGCGAACCGGCTGCTGGCCCAGGATCCGGACGCCCCGGCGCTCGAGATGACCGTGCGCGGTCCGGTCCTGCGGGCACGGCGGGACCTGGAGGTCGCCTTCGCCGGCGGCGGCGTGCGTCCGTGGCTCGACGGCACGCCGTTGCCGACGTACACGGTGGTTCGGGTGCCGCGCGGGGCGCGGCTCTCCTTCCTGCCGGCGCCGACGGGCGCCCGCGGCTACCTCGCCGTCGCCGGCGGCTTCGAGGCGCACCGCTTCCTGGGCTCCGCTTCGGTCGACCTGCGGGCGCGCGTCGGCCGTCCGCTCGCGGAGGGGGACCTGCTCGGCGTCGCGCGGGACCACCGCGCGCGCGTGGGCTTCGCGCTGCCGCCGCCTCGGCTCGGGCCGTGGCGGGAGCTGCGCGGTCCGAAGCCGGTGCGGATCGTGCCCGGCCCGCACCCGGACGCCGACGCCTGGTCGGGCCTGCGGGCCGTGACGTTCACGGTGGCGCACGGCGACCGGACCGGCGTCCGCCTCGACGGCCCCACGTTGCCCGGCGGCGAAGGACGCTCGGAACCGACCGTGCTCGGTGGGGTGCAGGTGCCGCCCGACGGCCGGCCGATCGTGCTGCTCGCTGATCGCGGCTCGATCGGCGGCTACCGGACGCCCGCCCGCGTCGTGCAGGCCGACCTTCCGGTCGTGGCGCAGGCGCGCCCGGGGGAGCGCCTGCGGTTCGTGGCGGCGACGGGCGCGGAGCGTTAGCGGCGCCCCGTCGCCCGGAGGTCGCTGCCTACGGGGTGGGCCGGTCGGGGCGCGGCCCCGGTCCGTCGCTCAGGGCGCGTGGCCGGGCTGGCCGTGGCGGGCCAGGAACTCCCGGACCACGCGCACGAACCGCTCGTTCTCCTGGAGTTGGGGCGAGTGGCCCGAGTGCTCGAAGATCACCAGTTCCGAGTCCGGGATGCCCGCCGCGATCTCCTCGGACGCTTCGACGGGGGTGATCCAGTCGTGCCGTCCGACGCAGATCAGGGTCGGGACCCGGATCTCGTGGAGCCGGTCGACGAGGTCGTAGTCGGGCAGGTTCTTCGAGAACGCCTGGTTGTGCGTGTCCGCTCGGAAGGTCGCGTTCGCGACCCGTTCGCGGGCCGCCTTCGGATCGACGTTCGCGTCGTAGAGCGGCGCGACGGCGGCGAACGCGTCGCGGAACGCTGCGTCGTCGGCGACGCGGCCCTGGAACAGCGTGTCGAGGAGTTCCTCGGTGATCTCCGGGAACTCCTCGGCGCGGGCGAGGGCGTTGCGGCGGGCCGCCTCCTCGAAACGGCGCGATGCGGAGGTGTCGCGCAGGATCAGGTGGCTCACCCGGTCCGGATGGGCGAGCGCGTACTCGAGGGCGACGTAGCCGCCGTACGAGCCGCCCGTGAGCACGATCCGCGCGTCGCCGAAGCGGGCGCGGAGCGCGTCGAGGTCCGCCACCCACTGGGCGTGCGTGTACGGCGGCACGGCGTCCGATTCGCCCGACCCGCGGGCGTCGAACGTCACCACGCGGAACGCGTCGGCGAGCGGCGCGAACGCCCGCTTCGGCGTGGCGTGTGTGCCCAGACCGGGTGCGCCGTGGTGCGCGTAGATGGCGGGTGCGTCGTCGGGTCCCTGCACGTCGACGCGCAGGCGGACGCCGTTCACGGTTTCGAACACGGTCGATTCCTTTCCGGTCCGCGGCGCGGGCCCGGCGGAGGACGCCCAGGAACGCGCACGCACGGAGGGGGGTCGGGCCCGAAGGTGCGGCCCCGGGGGTGCGTTCGGTCAATCGGGCCCGCGCTCGAGGAACAGGCGCCGCTCGAGCGCTTCGGACGGTCCGCCGGCGCGCGAGGCGAGGACGGCGACGCCGAGGGCCGCTCCGGCGGTCCAGCCTGCAGCGCTCAGGTAGCTCGCGACCGCCAGGTGATAGGGGTGCCGGTCGAACAGGTCGTAGGCGTGGGCAGGGTCCTCGGGCGGTCGCTCGAGTGCGGTGGCGGCGGCGTCGGTCGCGCCGACGATCCGGGCGGCCGCTTGGACGAGTCCCTCGAACCCGAAGTCCTGGCCGGAGCGCGGCGCGTCGTCGAGCCAGGGCAGGGCGTCCGGCCCGAGGCCGGGCGCCAGTCGGCGCGCTTCGGTCGCGGCGTCGCGCGCGACCTCCGACGCGACGGGCAGGTCCTCGTCCCAGATCGTGCGGGCGTCGCGGCCGCCGAAGGCGGCGG
>SLSQ01000233.1 GCA_007130355.1 Trueperaceae bacterium | reverse complement strand
GCCGGTCGCGGAACGCGGCCGACCGCGGCGGGGGCGACGGGCGCAGGGCGCCGCCGTGCGGCGCGCGGGTCAGGCCTTGCCGATCCGGACCCGCCACACGTCGGGCCCCTCCTCCAGGTAGGTCCACGCCACTCGGCCCGGCCGCTCGGCCTGGAACTGGTAGTAGAGCGGCTTCGGATCGTGGTCGTTCACCAGCTCGAACGATTCGCCCGAAGCGAGCGCGTCGAACCGCTGGAACAGCAGCGGGTGCCGCTCGCGCGGGGGGAGGGTGCGGACGTCGATGCGGTCCGCGGTCGTCGGGTCGGACATGGGTACCTCCAAGACGAGCGAAGGGTCGGATCCGGTCACGACGACCGGTCCGAACGCGAACGTGCGGCCCGCGCCCCGGACCGGCCGGGTCCGAGGGGGAGCGCGCGGCACCAACGATCGATCCGGTCGCGCGCGACGGGCTCGTCGTCGCGATCGTCGACGAGCAGCCCAACGAGCCGGTCGCCACGCCGTGCCCGGGACGCCTCGAACGCGTAGGCGTCGGCGGGAACGTGGCCCACCACCGTCGCGCCGGCGTTCTCGACCGCCTCCGCGACGACGCCGAGCGCGTCGCCGAAGGTGTCGGGGTAGCCCGCCGCGTCGCCCGCCCCGAACAGCGCGACCAGCAGCCCGCGCAGGTCCATCGCGGCGAGGTCGTCGACGACGGCGTCCCAGTCGGCCTGGAGCTCGCCGACGTGCCAGGTCGGCACTCCCAGGATCGCGAACTCCGAAACCTTCAGGAACGCCAGGTCGGTCGTGGCCACGTCCTGGACGGGGACGGCCTCGCCCAGCCGTGCCGAGAGCCGGGCCGCGACCTGCAGCGCGAGCTCTTCGGTCCGGCCCGAGGTGCTTCCGAAGAGCACCGCGACCGGCGCACCGGCCGGCGCGGCCGCGACCGGGGGTTCCGTGGGCGGGTCGAGAAGGGGAGCGAGCGCCATGGGCGGACCGTACGTTCCGCGGAAGGGGGCGACCTTGACGGGGATCAAGACGGACGGAGGCTACGGAGTCCGAACGGAGAACGCCGTACCGTCGCGGCGTGATGTTCCGTGGCGTTCCCGATCCGACGGTCGATCGACCCGCCGGCCGGGAGGACCTCGCCCGCGAGCGTGCCCGCGCCCTCGAGGCCGCCGCCGGCGCGCCGCCCGGATCGCGTTCGTTCGAAGCGGCCCGCGTTCGGGCGCGCGGGTTGGGCGCCCGGGTGATGGATCGCGCCGACGACGGCCGAGGACGGGTCGTCTTCCGGACCTGGTCGGACGAGGCCCGAAGGTGCGGCGCGAAGGAGGACGACCTCCGCCTCGAACTCTGGCTGCCCCCGGACGATCTGGACCCCGGCCGACCGCCGGCCGAGGCCACCTTCCGCCGGCTGTCGCTGCCCGTCGAGCGCGACGGCGCCTGGGTCACGGCGGTCCTCGACGAGGTGCCGATCGGGACGCGGAAGCGCCTGGGCGCGCTTCATCGCCTACGCCTTCGCGGCCTCCACGGCGACGTCGTGCACCGGCCCGACCCGCTGACCCTGTCGGCGCCGTTCGGCGCCTTCGCACCGACCGAGGTCGTCGACGAGCACGAACTCCACGAAGGCCGCACCGATGCCGGCCGCTTCCACGACCTCGCCGCGCGCGCGGCTCCCGGCACGACGCCTCGCTTCGGACCGCCCACGAACGTGCTGCAGCTGCACGTCGGGACGGCGACGGCCGGCGGCACCGTCGCCGACCTCGTCGACCGGCTCCGCGGCGTCGCCGAGAAGCTACGGACCGGCGCGACGCTGTCGCCGCTCGAGCGGTGCTTCGCCGAGTTCGATGCGCTTCAGCCGCTCCCGTTGGAACCGACGATCGAACGGGAGCGCGGTCCCGCCCCGTGGGCCGAGCCGGGCGAGGCGGGCGACCCGCCGAGCGCGCACGGCGTACCGGACGCCGCAAGGGAGGTGCGGATCGCCTTGCGCAAGCCGGACGCGATCGACTGGGGCTACGACGTGGCGACGGTCGGGGGCGCCGCCGCGAACCCCGCGCTGCTTCGGAGCGGACGCCCGCACGAGCTGATCGACCTGGCGCAGGTCCTCCACGCCTTTCCGGACGGTCCGCGCATGCTGATCCTCGACGTCGTCTACGGCCACGCCGACGATCAGGCCCTGGCCCTCCTCGACCCCGCGTTCGTCCGTGGTCCCAACATGTACGGCCAAGACGTGAACCAGGGACATCCCGTCGTCCGCGCGATCCTCCTCGAGATGCTCGCCCGGCGCGTCGGAATCGGTGCGGACGGGATCCGCGTCGACGGGGCCCAGGATCTCACCACGTACGATCCCCGCACCGGCGAGCTCGCCCACGACGACGCCTTCCTGAAGGCGATGGGCGACGTCGAGGCCACGGTCGCCGGCGTCCGCTACCGCCCGTTCTGCATCTTCGAGGACGGTCGTCCCTGGCCCCGGCCCGACTGGCCGACGGCGAGCACCTACCGTGCCGTGACCGAACGTCAACCGCACGCGTTCCAGTGGGGCCCGCTCACGTTCGCCCACAACACCCCGGCCCTACGGGGCTTCTGGCGCGACCGTTGGTGGCGGGTCGAGGAGATCGCGCGTCACGGCGGCCGCTGGATCACCGGCTGCGCCAACCACGACACCGTCCGGCGCGGCGCGCAGCTCGATCCGGACGGACCGTTGAACCGGCGCCTGGGACGCACGCCCGCCGAGATCCACGAACGTGCCTACGACCACCCCGCCGCGGCGCTCCTGACGCACCTCGCGCTTCCGGGCGTGGGCATGGAGTTCCTGAACGCGTTGGCGCGGGCGCCGTGGGGGTTCGTCCGCGACACCGACCACCGGTACGCGACGAAGGTCGCCGCCGAAGAGGCCCGCTTCCTGACGTGGCGGGTCGACGAGGCCGGCTGGGACCGAAGCGACGCCTTCCCGCGCCTGAAGCGGTCGGGGATCGACCGGCTCGCCGACGCGCGACGCCTGCTGGACCTCGCGCGCACGGCGGTCGAGGACGATCCGCACGTCTCCGACGAGGACGTCGCCGAGATGCTGCGTCCGCTGCTGCCGGCCGGCGTCGCGCGTCCGTTCGGCGCGGTCGCGGTGCGCCGGCTGGCGCTCGCCTACCTGCGCGACGCGGCCGACTGGTGCGTCGTCGACCGGCATGCGCACGCCGTACCGGACGAGGGCAGCGCCTTCGGAGCACGCGTGCGGGCGGCCCGGCGGGCGCGTCCGTGGCTGACCGACGCCCTCGGACCCCGCGACGACTGCACGCTCGCGAAGGAGGAGGGCGCCGCGGCGCGAGCCGGGGCCGAACGCGTCGAGGACCGCTCCGACGGGGCCGATCGCGCGGACGTCGTACGCTTCGCGCCGGACGGAAGCGAGCGCCTGTGGACGACGCTCAACCTCGAAGGCCCGACCTTCGACGCGGAGCTCCCGCGTCCCCGCGGAACGATCGCCACGCGCTGGATCGCGTCGCCCGGCGCGCGTCTCGACGCCGCGTCCGGCCGGGTGCGCCTGCCCGACGGCGAGGGGGTCGTGCGGATCGATCGGTCGCGCTGACGCCGTGCCGCTCGGCGGGCGTCAGGGCCGACGGGTGGTCGCGAACCTCAGGAGGGCGCCGACCGCGACGACCGCCGTCGTGAGGTGCAGCAACTGAAGCATCGCGATCATGACGGTCGGTGCGCCGTCGATCACGAACGGCGGAAGGATCATGACCGCGAACACGACGACGGAGACGAGGACCAGGGCGCGGACCGGACGCCGGACCGTACGGCCGAGGACCGCGTAGACGACGGCGGCCCCCAGCACCCCGGCGACCGTCAGGGCGAGAACGCCCGCGAGCGTGATCGGCATGCCGGCCGGCGTGAGCACGTCGGAGGGGAAGGCGCCGAACGCCTCGCCGATCGAGTACAGACCGGCGTTGATCACGGACGCCACCAGGGCGGCGAGCGGCGCCACGATCGCGAGGCGGCGCGTCGACGGGCGCGGCGGTCGCGGGGCGCGTGCAGGGTCACGGTCGGGAGCGCGTCGCATGCCCGCATTCTGACCCGCCGAGCCGTGCGATGCACACCGTCCGGTACGTCGGGACCTCGTCCGTGCGGGTCTTCGGGTACGCTTCGGCATGCCCGATCGACCCTCCCGTACGGGTTCCGCATGACGCCGGAACGGCGCGTCGCCGCGTGGCTGAACGACCGCACCGTCCGAACGGTCCACCTGAGTCGAACGCTCCGGCGCCGGATCGGGATCAGCAAGAAGGCGGCCGAGAAGAACCCGCGTCTGAGGGTGCACGACGAGGTGCCGGGGCTGGTCGCCGTGGTCGTGCGCGAGGGACGCAGGAACAACGTGGAACTGTTCGCGTACGACGCGGAGGGGGAGCGGTTCGCGCGCACCTTCGCGGAGCGGCCGATCTGGAGCCGGCTGGGCCTCTGACGTCCCGACCTAGCGGTCGCCGTCCGACGGCGCGAGCAGCTCGGTCCACGGTTGCGGCCGGTGCACCCCGTACCCTTGCGCCAGGTCGATGCGGATGCCGCGCAGGACCTCCGCGATCGCGTCGTCCTCGACGAACTCGGCGACGGTGCGCTTGCCCAGGACGCGCGCCAGTTCGTGCACCGACCGGACCAGCGTCCGATCGAGCGGATCGATCGCGACGTCCCGCACCAGCATGCCGTCGATCTTCACCAGGTCGATCGGTAGCGACTTGAGGTAGGCGAACGACGACAGTCCGCTGCCGAAGTCGTCGAGCGCGATCCGGACGCCCCGCTCGCGCAGCGTCGCCAGAAAGCGGCGCGATTGGACCAGGTCCCGCATGGCGGCGGTCTCGGTGATCTCGACGCAGATTCGATCGGCCGGAACGGCGTGACGATCGAGGAGCGCGATCAGGTCGCCGGCGAAGCCCGGATCGGAGACGGACGAGGCGGACACGTTCAGGTGGACCGCCTCCAGGTTCCGTAGATGCTCGGGGTGCCGTTCGAGGGTCTCGAGCGCGTGGCGCGCCACCCAGCGGTCCAGCTCGCCGATCAGGCCGTACCGTTCCGCCGCCGGCAGGAAGACGCCGGGCGGATGCAGTCGGCCGTCCTCGCCGCGAAGGCGGAGCAGCAGCTCGTAGCGCTCGCCGGAGGTGCCGGCGAGCGGCACGATCCTCTGGGCGAACACGACCAGGCGGTCGTCGCGGAGCGCCGCGTGGATGCGGCCCACCCACTCCATTTCGCCGTGGACCTGGGTCGACGTCTCGTCCCCGACGGCGTATACGTGCACCCGGTCGCGGCCCGCCTCCTTGGCCAGGTAGCAGGCGACGTCCGCCCGGCGGAGGACGGTGCCCGGGTCGCCGTCCTCGCCCCGTACCTCGGTCACGCCGATGCTGGCCGTGGTCCGGAAGCGGCGGTCCTCCCATGCGAACTCCTCGCGCGCCAGCCGGCGCCGGATCTTCTCGGCCACGTCGTGCGCGGCGTCGAGCCCCGTGTCCTCGAGCAGCAGCGCGAACTCGTCGCCGCCCATGCGTGCGATCACGTCGTTCTCGCGCAGGATCTCGCCCAGCATCGCCCCGATCCGGACCAGCAGCGCGTCGCCGGCGGCGTGACCGGAGGTGTCGTTGACCACCTTGAACTGATCGAGGTCGACGAACGCCGCCGCGTGGGGCCGTCCGGTGCGGCGGGCGCTCGCGATGGCGGCGCTCAGGCGCCGGTCGAAGGCGTAGCGGTTCAGCAGGCCGGTCAACGCGTCGTGGCGGGCGCGATGCTCGAGCTCCTCCGTCAGGCGGCGCGCTTCGGAGACGTCCTCGAACGTCGCGAAGCGGGCGTGCCGCGCGTGGGTCCCGAGCCGAACGTGGCTGACGGTGCTGCGGACCCAGGGAGCGGTGCCGTCCGGGAGTCGCAGCCGCCACTCGCGCGGTCCGTCGGTGCCGTCCGCCAGCAGCGCGTCACGGGTCGCGTCCGACGCGACGTCCGGATGCACGAACGCGCGCAGGGGGCGACCGAGCAGCTCCGCCTCCGGCCGGCCGAACAGCTGAGCGAGGGCGGCGTTGATCGACGTGAACCGGCCCTCCGCATCCAGGTGCGCCATGCCGACGGTCGCTTGGGCGAAGGTGCGGCGCAGCGCCTCGTCCCGTTCGCGCACCGCGCGGTAGGCCCAGCCGATCACCGCCGCCGAGACGACCACGAGCGCCGCGAAGGTCGCGGACGTCACGACCAGGAGCAGGTTCCGGAGCCAGTGCACGGCGTCCGCCAGGTTGCGGGAGAAGGCCCGCGCCAGGGGCCGGATCCGGTCGGAGAGCTCGATCGCTCGCGCCCGTGCCTCGAGCAGGCGCACCGGGCTGGGGACGCCGCTGGCGTATTCGGCCTCCATCAGGTCGGCGATCTCCGCGAGCTCGACGACGTACGCGTCGGTCGCACGCCAGACCGTGACCGACGGTTCGAAGATCCGCATCGCGCCGAAACGGACGAAGAAGTCGACCAGGGCGCGCGCGTCGCGAGGCGTGTGACCGCCGTCGACCCACGCCTCCACCGCCGCCGTACGGTCGGGCGGGTCGGCCTCGAGCGCCCGGCGGCCGTGCAGGTCGGAGAGGGGGACGTGCAGGCCGCGTCGAGCGCGGTCCAGGTCGACGACCGAACCGCTCGTCGCGAAACTGAAGAGGCCCGCGACCGCCTCCGAGCGTCCCTTCGACCACTTGCTCTCACCGTAGATGAACAGCGAAGCGGCCGCCTGGGTGCGCAGGGCGAGGTGCGTGACGAGGACCGTAGCCCCCGCCAGCACCACGATCAACGCCAGGCCGACCCACAGTCGACGGCGTACTCGGCGTTCGGTCGCGTCCGACCGTCGTGTCGCGGCTGCCACCGAGTTCAGGATACGACTTCGGAGTGCACGCGGTTCTTACCGGGGTGCGCTACGCCCGGTCGCGCCACCAGGCGAGGAACCCGTCGTACGGCATCGGCCGGGCGAAGCGCCAGCCCTGACCGACGGCGAACCCGAGCCGGCGCAGCGCCTCCTCCTGCGTCTCGGTCTCGACCCCTTCGCCGACCACCGTCATCGCGAACGCTTCGCCCAGGTCGGCGACCGCGGCGGCCAACGTCCGGTGGGAAGCGTCCTCCGTGACGTCCAGGTCGCGGACGAACGAGCCGTCCAGCTTCAGGACGTGCGCCGGAACCTTGCGCAGGTAGGCGAGGGACGCGAAGCCGGTACCGAAGTCGTCGATCGCGATCCGCACCCCGTGCGCCCGGAGCCGCCGCAACGTCTCCAGCGCGCTCGCCTCGTCCGACAGGACGGCCGACTCGGTGACCTCGACCTCGAGCCGCTCCGGCGCGACGTCGGCCTCCTTCAGGTCGGCCATGACCGTGTCCGCCAGCCTCGGATCGGCCAGCTCGATCGCGGAGAGGTTCACCGCGACCCGGGGCACGGTGGCGCCGGCGGCGTCCCACCCCTTCAGGTCGGAGAGGGCACGCCGCCGCACGAACCGGCCGATCGCCACGATCTGCCCGGTGCGTTCGGCGACCGGCACGAACCGTCCCGGCGACACGGCCCCCAGCGTCGGATGGTCCCAGCGCACCAGCGCCTCGCAGCCGACCGGCCGTCCGCTCCGAAGGTCGACCAGCGGCTGGTACGCGAGCCACAACTGGTCGCGGCCGATCGCCGCGGCCAGTTCGGTGCGCAGCGTCAGTCGGTCCTCGGCCGCCGCCTGAAGCGACGGGTCGAAGTACCGGACCCCTCCGCTGCCGCTCGCCTTGGCCGCGTGCATCGCCGCCTCGGCGTGCGACAGAAGCGCTTCGATCGCCACGCCGTCGTCGGGCGCGAGCGCCAGGCCGATGCTCGCGGTGATCGCGATCGACGTGCCGTCGACCACGATCGGGGCGGTCAACGTCGCCTGCAGCCGGCGCGCGACGCGTTCCGCGTGCTCCGGAGCGATCATGTCGACGATCAGGAGCGCGAACGCGTCCCCCGCGAACCGCCCCAACGTGTCGCCGGTCCTGAGGGTCGTCGTGAAGCGGCGGGCGACTTCGCGCAGGACCTCGTCCCCGACCTCGTGCCCGTACGAGTCGTTCACCGCCCGGAACCCGTCGAGGCCGGCGAACGCCACGGCGTAGCCCGCACCGACGCGGTCGTGCCGTGCGGTGGTCGCCGCGGTGGCGCGACGCAGGCCCTCCCGGTTCGGCAGACCGGTGAGCGGATCGGTGTCGCGGGCGCGGCGCAGGTCCGATTCGAGCCGCCGGACCGCGCTCCGGTCCTGCACCGTGGCGATGAGGGCCGGCCGCCGCGCGAGCCGGGTCCAGGTGAGGTCGACCGACACCGGGAAGACCGTGCCGTCGGCCCGCTGGTGGTCCGCTTCGTAGACGTGGTGCGCGTCGCGCTCGACGGTGCGCAAGGCACGCCGAAGCTTCGGCAGGTCGTGCGGCGCGTACAGCTCGTGCACGGAACGTCCGATCAGAGCGTCGGCTTCGACCCCGTGCATGGCCGCGTACGCGGGGTTCACGAGGCGTAGGGTGCCGTCCGGATCGGCGACCACGACCCCCGCCCCGACGTTCCGAAAGACCGCTTCCCACATCTCGAGCTCGTCCTGGCGTCGGACCCGGTGGGACACGTCGCGCTTCACGGCCACGTAGTGGGTGACCTCGCCGGAGGGGTCGGCGACCGGCGTGATGACCGTCTCGTCGTCGTAGGGGGTGCCGTCCTTGCGGCGGTTGCGCAGTTGACCGCGCCAGGTCTCGCCCCGGAGCAGCGTGGCCCACATCCGCCGGTAGAAGGCGGGGTCGTGCCGGCCCGAGGCGACCAGCTCGCCGGGCGTGCGTCCGGTCGCCTCCGACGCCTCGTAGCCGGTCATCGCCGTGAACGCCGGGTTGCTCCAGACGATCCGCCCCGAGCGGTCGGCCACCACGAGCGCGTCCTGCGCCACCTCGAGCGCCCGGTCCCGCAGCCGCAGCTGGTCGTGGATCCCGGCAAGATCGCCGACGTCGTGGATCACCGACACCAGGCGGTCCACGACCGCGCCGTTCCCGTTCCGAAGGCGGACCGGACCGCTGGTGACGTGCACGTCCCTTATGGCGCCGTCGGCGCGCCGGTGGCGGAAGGCGAACCGGTTCCGACCGGCCGCGGCGGCGCGCCGCATCTCGAGCGCGACCTCCGCCTCGCTCAGGGTGTTGACCTCGTGGATCGTGCGGGCGCGCAGCTCCTCGAGCGACCAGCCGTAGTACCGCTGCGCCGCCGCGTTCGCGTGCGTGATCCGACCGTCCGCCGGATCGATGACCAGCATCACGGCCGGATGCGCTTCGAGCAGCTGCTCCCAGACGGAGAACGGGACGCTGGCCGGACCGGTCACGCGCCCATGCTAGCCCTCGGGACCGAACAGGCGCGGCTGACGGGCGCGCCCGGGCACTCGGAACGCGTCGCCCGAGAGGGTCGGCGGGGACCCGAGCGCGAGCCGGCGCCGGGTCAGGCGGAACAGGGCCCGGTGCTGCTCGGCGTACGCCCCGGAGCCGCGCATGCGACGTCCGAAGGTGGCGTCGTTCATCGCGCCGCCGCGCGCCTCGCGCACGCGCGCGATCACCCGTCGGACCCGAGCGGGGTCGCGCGTGCCGAGCCAGTCGACGAACACCGGTTCGACCGCCCGCGGCAGACGCAACAGCACCGTACTCGCGAAGGTCGCGCCGGCCTCGGCCGCCGCCTCCAGGATCGCGGGCGTCTCGGCGTCGGTCAGGCCGGGGATCACGGGCGCCACGAACACGCCCGCCGGCACGCCCGCCGCGGACAGGCGGCGGATCGCGTCCAGCCGCCGTGCGGGGCTCGAGGTACGGGGCTCCATCGAGGCGCGCAGCGCGTCGTCCAGGGTCGTGACGCTCAGCGCGACCGAGACGGCGCCGAAGCGCGCGAGCTCCTGGAGCAGGTCGAGGTCGCGCAGCACCAGGCGGTTCTTGGTGACCACGGTCACCGGTTGGCGGTGCTCGGCCAGGACCTCGAGGCAGGCGCGCGTGACGCGCTCGCGCCGCTCGAGCGGCTGGTACGGGTCGGTGACCGACGAGAGCGCGATCGGCTCGGCCCGCCACGAGCGGTGGGCCAGGGCGGCCCGCAACAGCGCGGGCGCGTCGCGCTTCACGAAGAGGCGGGTCTCGAAGTCGAGGCCGGCGTTCAGGCCGAGCGTCTCGTGCGTGGGGCGGGCGTAGCAGTAGACGCAGCCGTGCTCGCAGCCGCGGTAGGGGTTGAGGCTCACGTCGAACCCGACGTCGGGACTCGCGTTCCGGCTCAGGATCGACCGGGCGGCGTCGACCTGGACGGTGGTGCCGGGCCGCAGGTCGTCCGGCCCGAACGCGTCCGGATCGAGGTCGGCACCGCGGGCGCCGAACCGGTTCGCGGGGGCGGCTCCAGTGCCGCGACCGATCGGTCGCGGCGCGCCACGGTCGGCGGCGTCCGGCGCCCGGTCGGG